>NZ_MEBP01000102.1:0-21139 GCF_001722075.1 Salinivibrio sp. SS2
CGCCTCACCCTACTCGATGCTAAAGGTGCGTTTAAGGCAGCAGACGGCGATGGATCAGCGCCTGATAAAGCTCTCGCTCGAACTGAGTGATGGGGGCTGGTACGTTATCTGGCAAGGCCTCGTCATCAGGGTGGTAGTGGCTAACCAGCTGTACCACAATTTGTTGCTGATTGTCGTCAGTTTCAATAAACCCTGCCAAATTATGACTGCCATAAAGTGAACCGCTTTTCGCAAATAACCGCCCTTTGATGGGCGCGCGACGCACACTCTGGCGGTATTTTAAGGTGCCATCAATCCCGGCGATGGGCAGCATCGCTTTGAGGCCTAATTCTGGATGGGTGAGAATATAGTGCACTACCTCAGAAAGCTGGCGTGCACTTAAACGATTATTCCGCGATAGCCCTGAGCCATCAACCATGATGGCATGGGTAAGATCCAGCCCTTTCTCGGCGAGGATTGCTTTCACTGCCGCCACACCATTTCGGTACGACCCTGGTTGCTGAAAATACCGCTGGCCGACTGTTTTCAGCAGATTGTCCGCAATTAAGTTATCCGAGTCTTTTATCATGCGGGTTAGCAAGGCTTCCAAGTTGACGGAGTCGTGACGCGCCAGCTCTCGGACTTGGTTTGGAGTGCGCGCCTGTACAATATTGCCTGTTACTTTGACGCCGAGCCGGGCTAATTCATCGGCAATTATCGCTTTCACATAAGCGGGCGGATTTTGCACGGCAAAATTGAGCGGCAGCGGTCGCTCTCGATGCGCTAAACAGCCAGAAAAACGATAATGATTGCGGGGAGTTGCGGTAAGGTCTAAGTCACAGTGTGCCGCGTCTTTTTGCTCTTCACTGACCGCTCGAGCTTCAGTCGTCACTGTGATCGGTTGATGGCTAGGAACATGGACACGGGTATGCTCGGCGTCTGGTGTGCTGTATATCGCGCCTTGCACACAATTGTGATTGAGCGCAATGGACGTCGAGGGAGCGCTATAACAAACAGCGAGAATATCCCACGGCCAGCCAACAGCGCGTGATTTACCGCTAAAGATATGACCATCTAAAAAGACGTTATTAATCGTGGTGAGCCCTCGTGCAGGTAGCTGGCGAAGTAGTTGGCGCAAGTCTTTGCGTGTGAGCAGCGGATCACCGCTAAACACCAGCGCAATATCATCACCAGCTTGGACTAACCGAGTAGAAAAACGAAAGGTCTCTGGCAGATATAAGCGAGCGGCGAGACCGGTTACCAGCTTTTGCGTGCTGGCTGGTGGCAGTAATGCATCCGCTTGCAAGGCAACTTGAGGATGATTGGTTTTGACATCACTCACCCACAATGCCAGTTGGCTACCTTGGGGGAGGACTGGGGTGAGCTGTTCAACGCGCAGTGATTGCGAAAGGGCGGGCGAAAGGGCGCTGATCAATAAAACGCCAACCAGTACAATCGTTTGTCGAATAAAACCTGTCATGAATGCGTGCTCGGTCAGTTCTGTCTTTGCTCATCCTACCTTGTATAGCATTGAAGACAAGCGTCAAACGCACGCCGGCTGCGGCTGTACGTGCTTTTGTACCGGTGCGTGCCGTATAGGCCTCACGCTTTGCTTGGATCAAAGGTGATTTTGCGCGGATTCTTGTTTACAATCTGATGAAAGAGTTGAATTACGCCGCGCCCGAATCTTTGGTTTGGGCGTGGCTTTGTTTTGCCAAAATCCCTTTGCTGCGGATTGAAAGAGGTAATGTCATTTATGGATAAAGTGCCAATGACCGTACGCGGTGAGAAACTGCTGCGTGAAGAGCTGGATAAGTTGATCAAGCGTCGCCCTGAGATCTCCAACGCTATTGCTGAGGCGCGTGAACTGGGCGATCTAAAAGAAAACGCAGAGTACCATGCCGCTCGCGAGGAGCAAGGCATCTGCGAAGCGCAAATCCGTGACATCGAATATAAACTCTCGGTGGCACAAGTGATTGATGTCACCAAGATGCCACAAAACGGCAAAGTGATTTTTGGGGCGACCGTGACACTGATTGACGTGAACACGGATGAGGAAGTGACGTATCGCATCGTTGGTGACGATGAGGCGGATATCAAAGCGAACTTGATCTCAGTGAATTCCCCCATTGCCCGTGGTTTGATTGGTAAAGATGAAGGTGACGAAGTCAGCATCACTACACCGGGTGGGTTAAAAGAATTCGAAATCGATAAAGTCGAGTATCTTTAAGAGAAAGTGTTACAGAGTGTAAACATTCTCTGACTTTGACACAGTAAAAAGGCCGCAATGCGGCCTTTTTGTTAAGGTATGCGGCAAGTGACCGCGAACCATTCGGTTATTTGCGCGGCAGCTCGATTTTACGCTCTTCGCTTTGGCGATAGATCACCAAGGTTTTACCGATAACCTGTACTTTTTCTGCGCCAGTTTCACGAATAATGGCGTCAACAATCAGGTTCTTGGTCTCGCGGTCTTCAGAGGCCACTTTCACCTTAATCAGCTCATGGTGGTCAAGAGCAAGCTCAATTTCTGCGACCACGGCTTCGGTTAAGCCATTTGCGCCCATCAATACAACGGGCTTGAGCTGATGAGCCAGTCCTTTGAGATACTGTTTTTGTTTGGTGCTGAGTTTCATGTTGGCTCGATTTCTATTTGCTAGGGGTTGAAAACATGCCATTCTAACGCCATCTCACCACAAACTGAAACAGTATAAATGGTGCTCATCGTGTTGCTGGCGGTTGAGCGCGATTGCCGACATGGCCAGAAAGGTGAGAAAGCAGGAACAACGCGTTGAATTCCCGCTGAATGCGACCCAAAGCGAGAGCCACTTTTAGGAAAACCATGAGTAAAAAAAAGCACTCTGCTAGCTCCGGACGCTGGCTAAAAGAACATTTTGACGATAAATACGTCAACGAAGCACAAAAAAAAGGGTATCGCTCACGCGCTATCTTTAAACTTGAAGAAATTCAGCAAAAAGACCGTATTCTAAAACCGGGCATGACAGTGGTTGATTTGGGGGCCGCGCCGGGCGGATGGTCGCAATACGCGGCGACGCAAGTCGGCGACGAGGGCCAAGTCATTGCGTGTGACATTCTACCGATGGACTCGCTGCCCGGTGTTAGCTTCTTACAAGGGGACTTTCGCGAACAATCTGTCCTTGATGCCCTGTTAGATCGCATCCAACCGGACATGGTTGATGTGGTGATGTCCGATATGGCACCGAACATGAGTGGTAATCAGGCGGCAGATCAACCTCGTGCGATGTACCTGGTCGAGCTTGCGCTCGAAATGTGTCGTGAAGTATTGGGGCCTGATGGCGCCTTTATTGTAAAAGTATTTCAAGGCGAAGGCTTTGATCAGTATTTGGCCGAAGTGCGTAAAATGTTTAAAGCGGTCAAAATTCGGAAACCTGACTCGTCACGTGCGCGCTCACGTGAGGTCTACATTGTGGCTACAGGTTATAAACTGTAGTACCCTTACATTTATCTATCTCAGTTATGCGAGGCTAACACCTTGAGTGACATGGCAAAAAACTTGATTTTGTGGCTGGTTATCGCCGTTGTCTTGATGTCTGTGTTCCAAAGCTTTGGACCAGGCGACAGCGCCGGTCGTCAAGTCGACTACACCACCTTCGTACGTGAAATCGGCAACGATCAAATACAGGAAGTAACTTTTGACGATCGTGAGCTGACCATTACCCGACGTGACGGCTCACGCTATGTCACTTTCATGCCTGTGTATAACGATCCTAAGTTGCTGGACGACTTGCTCAACAAAAACGTGCGCGTAAAAGGCACGCCACCTGAAGAGCCAAGCATGCTGGCCTCGATCTTCATCTCATGGTTCCCCATGTTGCTGCTGATTGGGGTATGGATTTTCTTCATGCGCCAAATGCAAGGTGGCGGCGGTAAAGGCGCCATGTCATTTGGTAAATCCAAAGCCAAGATGATGAGCGAAGAGCAAGTCAAAACCACCTTTAATGACGTGGCTGGTTGTGACGAAGCCAAAGAAGACGTCAAAGAGCTGGTGGATTACTTGCGCGACCCTAGCCGCTTCCAGAAGCTAGGGGGTAAGATCCCAACCGGCGTACTCATGGTTGGTCCTCCGGGTACCGGTAAAACCTTGCTGGCAAAAGCGATTGCCGGTGAAGCGAAAGTGCCTTTCTTTACCATCTCGGGGTCTGACTTTGTAGAAATGTTCGTGGGTGTGGGTGCCTCACGCGTACGTGACATGTTCGAACAAGCCAAGAAAGCGTCGCCGTGTATCATCTTTATCGATGAGATTGATGCGGTGGGCCGCCAACGTGGTGCCGGCCTTGGGGGCGGACACGATGAACGTGAGCAAACCTTGAACCAAATGCTGGTTGAAATGGATGGTTTTGAGGGCAACGAAGGCGTGATTGTGATTGCCGCGACTAACCGCCCAGACGTTCTGGACCCCGCGTTATTGCGTCCTGGCCGTTTTGACCGACAAGTGGTGGTCAGCCTGCCAGATGTCCGTGGCCGTGAACATATTCTGAAAGTACACATGCGCAAAGTGCCGTTGGGTAACGACGTCGATGCGTCTTTGATTGCGCGTGGTACACCCGGGTTCTCGGGAGCCGATCTTGCCAACTTGGTGAACGAAGCTGCGTTGTTCTCCGCGCGTGGTAACAAGCGCGTGGTGTCGATGGTCGAGTTTGAGCTTGCCAAAGACAAAATCATGATGGGTGCTGAGCGCCGCTCAATGGTGATGTCGGAAGAAACCAAAGAGTCGACTGCGTACCACGAAGCAGGACACGCGATTGTCGGTCGCTTAGTGCCTGAGCACGATCCTGTGTACAAAGTGTCGATTATCCCGCGTGGCCGTGCGTTAGGTGTCACCATGTACTTGCCAGAGCAAGACAGAGTCAGCATGTCTCGTCAGCACCTCGAGTCGATGATTTCGAGCCTTTATGGTGGTCGCTTGGCCGAAGAGCTGATTTATGGCAAAGACAAAGTGTCGACCGGGGCATCAAACGATATTGAGCGCGCGACCGATATCGCCCGTAAGATGGTGACGCAATGGGGTTTCTCCGAGAAGCTAGGCCCACTGCTTTATGCTGAAGATGAAGGTGAAGTCTTCCTTGGTCGCTCTGTGACGCAGACCAAGCATGTGTCTGATGACACTGCGCGCCTGATTGATAGCGAGATCCGTGACATCATCGACCGTAACTATCACCGTGCGAAAGAGATCCTAGAAGAAAACATGGATATCATGCACGCGATGAAAGATGCACTGATGAAGTACGAGACCATTGATGCTGCCCAAATTGATGACCTGATGGCACGTCGCGATGTTCGCGAGCCAGCGGGTTGGGAAGGTGGCAGTGGTGGCTCATCATCGGATGACACACCGAAAAAACCAGAGGCTTCCTCTGAAGCGTCTGATGATAAAAAGCAAAAGCCGCTAGACTCAGAAAACCAATCTGAAGCCTAAGCCCACGCGATATAAAACCCCGATCTTATCGGGGTTTTTTTGATCCTTGTTGGGACATCTCATGGAAATAACACACAAAAATAAACGACTCTCCCTGGATAGCCCTGTTGTGATGGGCATTCTTAATGTCACCCCAGACTCTTTCTCTGATGGGGGGCAATATCAGCAATCGAACAAAGCGATTGAACATGCCATGCAAATGCTTGCTGATGGCGCCACGATCCTTGATATCGGTGGTGAATCGACCCGTCCCGGCGCTGCTGATGTGGCAGAACAAGAAGAAATCGATCGGGTTGTTCCTGTCATAAAAGCCATTCGCGCCCAATCGGACTGTTGGATTTCTATTGATACCAGCAAAGCGGCTGTGATGCGTGCCGCGATAGATGCGGGGGCGGATTTGATTAATGATGTACGTGCCTTGCAAGAGCCTGGCGCACTCGAGGTGGCAGCTGAACGACAAGTGCCTGTGTGTATTATGCACATGCAAGGGCAGCCGCGTACCATGCAAGCTGCGCCAGCGTATGACAATGTTACCCGTGACGTAAAAGCGTTTTTAACCGAGCGAATCCAAGCGTGTGAAGCTGCCGGCATTTCAAGACAACAGATTATCCTTGACCCTGGCTATGGGTTTGGTAAAAGCTTGGCCCACAATTATCAATTGCTTGCCGAGTTAGACAGCTTCCATGATTTTGGCTTGCCGGTGTTAGCGGGCATGTCGCGTAAATCAATGATCTATAAGCTGGTCGATAAGACACCACACGACATTTTAGGTGGTAGCATTGCATGCGCGACCTTGGCAGCGCAGAAAGGTGCGCAAATTATTCGCGTTCATGATGTGAAAGAAACGGCGGACGCGCTGCGTGTGGTCGCCATGACAAAGCGTGCAGGCGCACTAGGAGAATAAAAATAATGGCAGAACGTAAATATTTCGGTACCGATGGGGTACGTGGCAAGGTAGGTGAATTCCCAATTACCCCTGAGTTTATGCTCAAGCTTGGTTGGGCAGCAGGGCGTGTCTTGTCGCAACAAGGCACTCGTAAGGTACTGATTGGTAAAGATACCCGGATTTCAGGCTATATGCTCGAATCGGCCCTCGAGTCCGGTTTATCTGCCGCAGGTCTTGAGGCCGCATTTACCGGTCCGATGCCCACCCCTGCGATCGCATATCTGACTCAAACCTTCCGCGCTGAAGCGGGTATTGTGATCTCTGCTTCTCATAATCCGCATTACGATAATGGAATTAAATTTTTCTCATCAGAAGGCACCAAGCTACCCGATGCGGTTGAGCTGGCTATCGAAGCCGAACTTGAAAAGCCGTTGAGCTGTGTGGAGTCCGCCGAGCTGGGTAAAGCGAGCCGTATTAATGATGCCGCGGGGCGCTACATCGAGTTCTGTAAAGGCACCTTCCCCAGCGCACTGAGCCTGAGCGGCCTCAAGATTGTGCTCGATTGCGCGCATGGTGCAACCTACCATATTGCTCCTTCAGTCTTCCGAGAGCTGGGGGCAGAGGTAACGACGATTGGTTGTGCCCCCAACGGCACCAACATTAACGACAAAGTTGGTGCGACAGACGTGCGTGCGTTGCAGCAGCGTGTCCTGGAAGAAAAAGCGGATCTTGGTGTTGCGTTTGACGGGGACGGCGATCGTGTGATCATGGTGGATCATCTTGGTAACAAGGTCGATGGTGATCAAATCGCTTATATCATTGCGCGTGAGAGCCTGCGTCGCGGTGAACTTAAAGGTGGTGTCGTTGGTACCCTGATGACCAACATGGGCATGGAACTGGCGCTTAAATCACTGGGTATTCCTTTTGCGCGCGCCAAAGTCGGTGATCGCTATGTGATGGAAATGCTGCAAGAGAAAGGTTGGCGTATCGGAGCAGAGAATTCCGGCCATGTGATTGTGCTGGATAAAGTGACTACCGGAGACGGCATTGTGGCTGCATTACAAGTGTTAGCTAGTGTTGCAGCGACCGGCATGGATCTAAAAACACTGACCGACGGTATGACACTTCTGCCGCAAGTGCTGGAAAATGTCCGTTTTAAAGGCGATGTTGACCCACTACAAAGCGAAGCCGTGCTTGCCGCGAAGGCGAATGTGGAAGAAAAGCTGGGTGAAAAAGGGCGTGTATTGCTGCGCAAATCAGGTACTGAGCCACTTATCCGTGTCATGGTTGAAGGGCCTGATGCGGAAACCGTGAAGGCTTATGCGCTTGAAATTGCAGAGGCAGTCAAAGCAAACTGTTAATAATTCATCAGCGGGTGGTTATAGAATGCGCAAACAGTGCCGAAATCAGGGTTTTTTGCATTTTTCTCTTGTTTCGGCATCAGGCTTTCGCTAGTATTCACCCGCTCCCAACGAAGGGGGCTGCGCTGGCTGAGAAGTAACACTGCCGGCTCAACAACCTGGAGCATAGGTGGAACCATGTACGAAATTCTACTTGTGATTTATCTGTTGGCCGCAATCGGTGTAATTGGCCTGGTTCTGGTTCAGCAAGGTAAAGGCGCAGATATGGGAGCCTCGTTCGGGGCTGGAGCATCAAACACAGTATTTGGCTCTGGCGGCTCTGGAAACTTTTTAACCCGAATGACAACCGGTTTTGCGATTGCATTTTTTGCTCTGAGCTTGGTGCTAGGTAACATGACAGCCCATAAGCCAAAAGCGCAAAGCGGTTTTGAAGATTTAAGTCAGCCTGCCGTAGAACAGCAAGCGACACAAACTGAGAATGAAATCCCTGTTGATAACAGCGAGATCCCTCAGTAAAAAATTTGCCGAGGTGGTGGAATTGGTAGACACGCTATCTTGAGGGGGTAGTGCCTATATGGGCGTGCGGGTTCAAGTCCCGCTCTCGGCACCAAGGTTCTCAAAGTGCAATCACTTGCACCTTTGAAAGAAAAGGCGATATAATCATCGCCACTCGGACGCGGGATGGAGCAGTCTGGTAGCTCGTCGGGCTCATAACCCGAAGGTCGTCGGTTCAAATCCGGCTCCCGCAACCAAATTTAGGTTTTGGAAGGTTAGGCTGCTGAATAGCCGAAGGTCGTCGAAGCTGCACTTCGCGATAAAACCCATCTTCCGGAACCACATTTAGTTAGTAGTTTACTCAACTGCTAAACTGAAAGACGCGTTAGCGTTCTTTTACAAAGTTACGCTAACTCGGCTAGCCAAAGGCTGGCCGTTTTGCCCTCGGGGCAGTGCCAATAAAAACCATTTTTATCGGCACGGAGAGTTACTCTCTCGTTATTGCTGAAATATTTCCGAGACCAGCGATAACGGCTATACCAACGACATGCGTCACTGGTATAGCATCAGGGTCCAGTTACATTAAACCCCGATTATCGGGGTTTTTTGTTATCTGAAAACGACCATTCGGATAGTAACTGGGCTTTTAAGCCCTTTTTTTATTTCTGGGGTTTGGAATGACAGGATTAGAGAAACAACTGACTGAACTTTTGACCGCGCCGGTTGAGGCGTTGGACTATGAGTTAGTTGGACTAGAGTTCGTTCGGGCTGGCCAACACTCAACATTGCGTATTTTTATTGACCATGAAAATGGCATTACTGTCGACGATTGCGCCGATGTAAGCCGTCAGGTTAGCGCAGTGTTGGATGTGGAAGACCCAATCACAGTGGCGTACAACCTGGAAGTGTCATCGCCAGGCGTGGATCGCCCACTGTTCACCGCTGATCATTATCAGCAATTCATCGGGCATGAAGTGAACATCGTGCTGAAAATGGCTATGCAAAACCGCCGTAAGTGGAAAGGAGAAATCCTTTCTGTCGATGGCGACACCATCACGGTTCGCGTTGACGGCCAAGATGAGGCGTTTGCCTTGAGTAATATCGCCAAAGCAAACCTGGTTCCTTCATTTTAAAAGTAAATGAGGCATTAGTAGATGAATAAAGAAATCTTGGCTGTTGTCGAAGCGGTCTCAAACGAAAAAGCCGTTCCGCGTGAGCGTATTTTTGAGGCACTGGAAACCGCACTGGCAACGGCAACCAAAAAGAAGTACGAAGCCGACATTGATGTACGTATCGCCATTGATCGCAAAACCGGTGAATTCGATACCTTCCGTCGTTGGCTCGTGGTTGACGAAGTCACATTGCCAACCCGTGAAATCACATTGGAAGCGGCGCAATACGAAGACGAAACGATTGAACTTGGTGGTTACATCGAAGACGAAATCGAGTCTGTCACTTTTGACCGTATTACTACCCAAACCGCGAAGCAGGTGATCGTACAAAAGGTACGTGAAGCTGAGCGTGCACAAGTGGTTGAGCAGTTCATGGATAACGAAGGTGAACTGGTTACCGGTGTTGTGAAAAAAGTGAACCGTGATGTGATCATCGTGGATCTGGGTAATAACGCAGAAGCTGTGATTCAGCGTGACGATCAACTACCGCGTGAAAACTTCCGTCCAGGCGACCGCGTCCGTGGTTTGCTGTATGCTGTGCGCCCAGAAGCGCGTGGCTTCCAGCTCTTCATGACACGTTCAAAGCCAGAGATGCTGATCGAGCTGTTCCGCATTGAAGTGCCGGAAATTGGCGAAGAAATGATTGAGCTGATGGGTGCGGCACGCGATCCGGGCTCACGTGCGAAGATTGCCGTGAAGACCAACGACAAACGCATTGACCCTGTCGGCGCTTGTGTCGGTATGCGTGGTGCGCGCGTCCAAGCCGTTTCAGGTGAGTTAGGCGGTGAGCGTATTGATATCGTGCTTTGGGACGATAACCCAGCGCAATTTGTGATCAATGCAATGGCACCAGCCGATGTGGCCTCTATCATCGTCGATGAAGACACCCACACCATGGATATTGCTGTTGAGGCAGATAACCTAGCACAGGCTATCGGCCGCAATGGTCAAAACGTACGTTTAGCCTCACAACTGACCGGTTGGGAACTGAACGTCATGACGGTTGAAGACCTTCAGAAAAAACACCAAGAAGAAGCACAAGCCTCATTGGAGCTGTTTGTTAAACACCTCGACATCGATGAAGACTTTGCCGCGACCTTGGTTGACGAAGGTTTCACCACTCTAGAAGAAGTGGCCTACGTTCCAACGAGCGAAATGCTCGAAATTGATGGCCTAGATGAAGACACTGTCGACATTTTGCGCTCACGTGCCAAAGAAGCGTTGACCACCATCGCACTGGCACAAGAAGAGTCGCTGGAAGGCGCTGAGCCTGCTGACGATCTGTTGGCGCTGGAAGGTCTTTCTCGCGAAATGGCCTTTAAATTGGCGGCGAAAGGCGTGAAAACGCTGGAAGATCTTGCCGACCAAGGCACCGATGATCTGTTGGACATTGAAGGATTGGACGAAGTAAGTGCGGGCGAGCTTATTATGGCAGCACGTAATATTTGCTGGTTCAGCGACGAAGCGTAAAGACGGCAAAGGAGGAGCAGAATGTCAGAGGTTACAGTACATACACTGGCGAAGGAAATTGATACGCCAGTCGATCGTCTGCTGAAGCAGTTTAAAGAAGCTGGTATGCAAAAGTCAGCTGACGATCAGGTAAGCCAAGATGAAAAACAAGCCTTGTTGGCGCATCTCAAACGTGAGCACGGCGACAACGGCAATGCTCCGACGCGTCTGACGCTACAGCGCAAAAAACGCAGCACGCTGAGCGTCTCAGGAGCTGGCGGAAAGAACAAAGATGTCCAAGTTGAGGTGCGTAAGAAACGCACCTATGTGAAACGTAGCGAGCTTGAAGAGCAAAAGGTTGCGCAAGAAGCGGAAGAACGTGCCAAACGTGAAGCCGAAGAGAAAGCGCGCCAAGAAGCTGAAGAGCAAGCGAAGCGTGAAGCAGAAGCGAAAGCTAAGCGTGAAGCTGAAGAAAAAGCCAAACGCGAAGCTGAAGAGAAAGCCAAACGCGAAGCCGAAGAGAAAGCTAAGCGTGAAGCCAAACCGCAAGCGCAACCACAAAACGAGCAGTCCGAAGAGGACGCAGCGGAGACTGCTGCAGCTCGTGCTGCCGATGCGCAAGCGAAGAAAGAAGCTGATGAACTTAAGCGTCGCCAGGAAGAGGAAGCCAAGCGTAAAGCTGAAGAAGAAAGTCAGCGGCAGTTAGAAGAGGCACGCAAAATGGCAGAAGCAAACCAAGAACGCTGGTCTGAACAAGATCAAGCGCTAACCACCATGGAGGCAGCTGATCACCATACAGTTACCTCTCAGTATGCCCGCGAAGCGGAAGACGAAGCGGATCGTCGTGAAGAAAGTGCTGCACCGCGTCGTAAGAAAAAGAAAAAAGCGACTCAAGCTGAGGATAAATCACCTCGTGGCCGTCGTGGCAAAGGCGGGAAAGGCAAAGGTCGCATGGCTAAGCCAACCTCGATGCAACACGGCTTTAAAAAGCCAGCGCAAAAAGTAAACCGTGAAGTTGAAATCGGTGAAACCATCACCGTTGCCGAATTGGCCAACAAAATGGCAGTCAAAGGCGCTGAAGTCGTTAAAACCATGATGAAAATGGGCGCGATGGCGACCATTAACCAAGTGATTGACCAAGAGACTGCACAGCTTGTTGCAGAGGAAATGGGTCACAAGGTTATCTTGCGTAAAGAAAACGAGCTGGAAGAAGCGGTACTGTCTGATCGTGATAACGATGCACCCGTCGCGCCACGTGCGCCAGTCGTTACCATCATGGGTCACGTTGACCATGGTAAAACTTCACTGCTTGACTACATCCGTAAAGCACACGTTGCCACGGGCGAAGCGGGCGGTATTACCCAGCACATTGGTGCGTACCACGTACAAACCGACAATGGCATGATCACCTTCCTGGATACCCCAGGACACGCCGCGTTTACCGCGATGCGTGCACGTGGTGCCGGTGCAACGGATATCGTTGTCTTGGTCGTTGCTGCCGACGACGGCGTAATGCCACAAACCATCGAAGCGATCCAACACGCAAAAGCGGCCGGTGTGCCTCTTATCGTGGCAGTGAACAAGATGGATAAAGAGGGTGCGAACCCTGACAACGTGAAGAACGAACTGGCACAGCATGACGTTATCCCAGAAGACTGGGGTGGTGAGAACATGTTTGTTCACGTGTCTGCGAAACAAGGCCAAAACATCGATGCGCTACTAGAAGCTATCTTGCTGCAATCAGAAGTGCTTGAACTGAAAGCGGTTAAAGATGGTATGGCGCGTGGCGTTGTGGTTGAATCTCGCCTCGACAAAGGTCGTGGTCCAGTTGCTACCGTATTGGTTCAAGAAGGTACGCTCAAAAAAGGCGATATCGTTCTGTGTGGTCTGGAATATGGCCGTGTCCGTGCGATGCGCGATGAGAATGGCCAAGAAGTAGAAGAAGCGGGACCTTCGATTCCTGTGGAAATTCTGGGCCTATCTGGCGTGCCTGCTGCGGGTGATGAAGCCACGGTGGTACGTGACGAGAAGAAAGCGCGTGAAGTGGCGCTGTATCGTCAAGGCAAGTTCCGTGACGTTAAGCTGGCGCGTCAGCAAAAAGCCAAACTGGAAAACATGTTCTCGAACATGGAAGAAGGTGAAGTGGCTGAGCTGAACATCGTACTTAAAGCTGACGTACAAGGCTCAGTGGAAGCGATCAACGATGCACTGGTTAAGCTCTCAACTGACGAAGTAAAAGTGAAAGTTGTGGGTTCTGGTGTTGGTGGTATCACTGAAACTGACGCAGTACTTGCAGCCGCGTCTAACGCCATTATCTGTGGCTTTAACGTGCGTGCGGATGCCGCTGCGCGTAAGACCATTGAAGCGGAAAGCTTGGATCTGCGTTACTACTCTGTCATCTACACCATGATTGATGAAGTGAAACAAGCGATGAGCGGTATGCTTGCGCCTGAATTCAAACAAGAAATCATCGGTTTGGCAGAAGTGCGCGATGTCTTCAAATCACCAAAACTGGGCGCCATTGCCGGTTGTCAGGTATCTGAAGGTGTGATTAAGCGTAACAACCCAATTCGTGTCCTACGTGAAAACGTGGTTATCTACGAAGGTGAGTTGGAATCACTCCGCCGCTTCAAAGATGATGTGAACGAAGTGAAGAAAGGCTACGAATGTGGTATTGGCGTGAAGAACTACAATGATGTTCGCGTTGGTGACCAAATCGAAGTCTATGAAACCGTTGAGATTCAACGTTCAATCGACTAATTGAACGAGACAATACAACGAGGTTGTTTGGATACACCGTGGGGGGAGGCGCATGCGCTTACCCCCATTTTGTTGAGAGAAAAGATTATGGGTAAAGATTTTAGCCGTACTGATCGCGTTGCGCATCAGCTGCAAAAAGAGATTGCACTGATCCTACAACGCGAAATCAAAGACCCTCGCATCGGAATGGTCACCGTATCCGATGTGCAAATTTCACGTGATCTGGCGTATGCCAAAGTCTTCGTGACCTTTTTAACCGTCGATGAACAAGCCCCTACCGAGAGCCTTAAGGCGCTGAACGAAGCCAGTGGCTACATTCGTTCATTGGTTGGCAAAGCGATTCGTTTGCGTGTGACCCCTGAGTTGACCTTCGTGTTTGACGAGTCACTGACTGAAGGGATGCGTATCTCGAACTTGGTCAGCAAGGCGGTACGCGATGACGATGAACGTCGCGGTGATGATGAAAAAGGTGAGGAGTAACTGATGGCGCGTCGTCAACGTCGTCGAGGTCGTCCGGTGGATGGGATTATCCTACTCGATAAACCAACCGGCATGACATCTAATGATGCTTTGCAAAAAGTAAAACGTATCTTCTTTGCGGAGAAAGCAGGCCACACGGGAGCACTGGATCCACTTGCAACTGGGATGCTGCCGATCTGTTTGGGTGAGGCAACCAAGTTCTCTCAGTTTCTGCTCGACTCCGATAAACGTTATCGAGTGGTCGCCAAACTGGGTGAGCGTACCAATACTTCAGATGCAGATGGTGAAGTGGTAGAAACCCGTGACGTCAAAGTAAACCTAGGTTTGCTTGAGCGTTGTATTGCAAAATTCCGCGGGGAAACCCAGCAGATCCCATCGATGTTTTCGGCGTTGAAATACCAAGGGAAACCTTTGTATGAATACGCGCGCCAAGGCATTGAAGTACCACGTGAAGCGCGCACCATTAAGGTCTATCAGATTGAGCTGCTGCGTTTTGAAGGTCATGAAATCGAGATGGAAGTGCATTGTTCAAAAGGCACCTACATCCGGACCATTGTTGACGATTTAGGTGAAATGCTCGGCTGTGGTGCACATGTCACGGCACTGCGTCGTATTGGTGTATCAGGCTATCCAGCACGAAACATGGTGACCTTAGAGCAGCTTGAAAGTCTGCTTAACCAAGCGCGTGAGCAAGAGATCCAGCCAAAACAACTGCTCGATCCTTTGCTATTGCCACTTGATACGGCGGTACAAGATCTGCGCGAGATTAACCTTCTGCCCGTCGTGGCAAGTTATGCGCTACAAGGTCAAGCGGTGCAAGTGCCTAACGCTCCGACCGAAGGGTATGTGCGTTTAACGGCTGGCGACGAGCGTCAGTTTATCGGTGTAGGTGAAATTGATGCTGATGGCCTGGTTGCGCCGCGCCGTTTGGTCGCGAGCCGTCAACCTGAGCCGCAAACCGCGAGCAGTGACAACGCCTAGCTACACGTTGGCGGCACGATTAGCTAAGACATGCGCTTTCCAAGTACAGCTGGCGTGAGCGTTTACGGGCGTGCTGCGAATAAACTTGTCGCATTTTCAAGCGGTAAGGTAGCGACAGTAAGAAATTGGCGTGATAGTCGGCAATAACATTGCGATACCCAGTTAAAACGGGTAGAATTCGCGCCTTCGGGCACTGGCTGAATCAGAGATTGGCTAGTGCATGATAATCACACACTCTTATTAGGAGAGCATTATGTCTCTGACTGCAGAAGCAAAAGCTAAAATCGTTGCTGATTTTGGTAAAACTGAGAACGATACTGGTTCACCAGAAGTTCAAATCGCCCTGTTGACTGCATCTATCAACGATCTGCAATCGCACTTCGCTGAGCACAAAGGTGACCACCACAGCCGTCGTGGCCTGCTACGCATGGTTTCACGTCGTCGTAAGCTGCTGGACTACCTGAAAAAGAACAATGTTGACCGTTACTTGGACGTTATCAAGCGTCTAGGCATCCGTCGCTAAGATTCTGGAGAAAAGGGAGCTCAGGCTCCCTTTTCTTTTGCGATAAAAAACGCGCCATCGGAGTTATCCGTGGCGCGTTTTGTCGTTATAGGGTTCAGTCATGCGGGTAGCGGTACGCTGCTGACGCGCTATTCCTGACGAAGCGCTTTCGCCGCTGCAACCATATTTTCTAATGCCGGGATCACCTCATCCCATTGGCGGGTTTTTAGGCCGCAATCTGGGTTTACCCACAACCTTTCTTCCGGAATACGAGCGGCAGCCTTTTTCATTAACGCAATAATTTGTGCCTGACTGGGAATGTTTGGCGAGTGAATGTCATACACACCTGGGCCAATATCATTGGGATAGTCAAAATGATCAAATGCATCCAACAGTTCCATATCCGAGCGTGAGGTTTCAATGGTGATCACGTCGGCGTCCATGTCAGCAATCGATGCGATGATATCGTTAAACTCGGAATAACACATATGGGTATGGATTTGCGTCTCGTCACTCACGCCATTGGCGGCAATTTTAAACGCGTTGATGGCCCAATCGAGGTAGTGTTGCCACTCACTGCGGCGCAGAGGTAACCCCTCACGGAGTGCCGCTTCATCTATTTGAATGATTTTAGTGCCGGCTTTCTCAAGATCTTGCACCTCTTGGCGGATCGCCAGTGCCAGTTGGTTACAGGTCTGAGATCGTGGCTGATCATCACGCACAAATGACCAATTAAGAATGGTGACCGGTCCAGTGAGCATGCCTTTCAGCGGCTTATCAGTCAGAGACTGAGCGTACTGGGTCCATTCCACGGTCATCGCTTTCGGGCGTTCAATATCCCCAAACAAAATCGGCGGCTTCACACAGCGAGAACCATACGATTGTACCCAGCCAAACTGACTGAACACATACCCATCCAGCTGTTCGCCAAAGTACTCCACCATATCGTTACGTTCAGCTTCACCGTGAACCAAGACATCGAGCCCTAACGCTTCTTGCTTTTCCACCGCATGGGCGATCTCTTTGCGCATAATGTCTTGATAAGTGGCGGCATCAATATCGCCCTTCTTGTATTGCAAGCGTGTTTGGCGAATGGTACTGGTTTGTGGAAATGACCCTATGGTGGTGGTCGGGAAGCGCGGCAGTTTAAGCTGCTCGTGTTGCACGCGAATACGTTCGGCAAATGGACGTTGCCGTGTTCCTAACTGCGGTGTGATTGCTGCCAATGCGGCTTGCACCTTAGGGTTGTGTACGCGCGGTGATTGCTGACGGCTTTCGATTGCTTCACGATTATTGTCCAGCGCTGACTGAACAGTCTGACGGCCGTGATTAAGGGCGCGAGCGAGTACATCCAGCTCCTCGAGTTTTTGATGGGCAAAGGCAAGCCAGTTTTTTACCTCAGGATCGAGCTTTTGTTCGCTCGCCAAATCGACCGGCACGTGCAGCAAAGAGCAAGAAGGTGCGAGCCAGAGGCGATCCCCCAAAGATTGATGAATCGGTTCGAGCCACTCTAACGTATCATCAAGGTTAGTTTTCCAAACATTACGACCATTAATCACACCCAGAGACAGAACGTGTTGATCGCTAAGCGCTTCACGGTATGCATCCACATCCCTTCGGCCACGAATAGCATCCAAGTGCCAGCCGTCAACGGGCAATGATTGCGCTAATGGACGATTTTCAGCTTGCTCGCCGAAGTAGCTCGCCAGCAATAACTTGACCTTAGTTTGGCTTAATGCACGATACGCGGTTTTTAGCGCCGTCTGCCATTCAGGCGCAAGCTCCGTGACCAAGATCGGCTCATCGATTTGGACCCACTCAATGCCTTTTTCTGCCAGTTTGCTCAGTAACGTTTGATACACGGGCAAGAGCTTATCGAGCAGATCCAGCTTGTTAGAGGCATCTTTTTCCTTACCTAGCCACAGATACGTGACGGGACCGACTAAAACCGGTTTAGCCTGAACACCAGCTTGTTTGGCTTCTTCTATTTGCGTCAATAGATTTTCAGCATGAAGACTAAACGTTGTTTGCGCGGTAAATTCTGGCACGATGTAGTGATAGTTAGTGTCAAACCACTTAGTCATCTCACCGGCGTGCACGCACTGGCAAGCACTATCGTTTGCTGAGCGACCGCGAGCCACGCGGAAGTAGTCATCAAGGTCGTTGTCTTGGTGCGAGGCAACACGCTCAGGCACATTGCCGACTAAAAAACTGGTGTCGAGTACATGATCGTAAAATGAAAAGTCGCCTACGGGAGCGATGTCGAGTTCACTTTGTTGTTGCCAGTGATTGCGGCGCAGATCTTTCGCAAGATCGGTTAAGTCTTGTTGTGATGATTCGCCACGCCAGTAACGCTCGAGTGCAAATTTAAGTTCACGCTGTGCGCCGATACGTGGAAAGCCGAGATTATGAGTTTTAGCCATCTATACGTCCTCCTTTTCGATTGAAATCAGCATAGGGCTTTCTCGTTATGAACTAAAATGGCATTATTTCATCAATCAATGAATTTTGGTCATGGAAAAGACATGTTAGAACGTCACCACCTTCATATTCTGCGTGCCATCAAAGAGCAAGGGTCGCTTACCGCAGCCGCAGAGACGCTATACCTCACTCAATCCGCGATTAGTCATGCAATGAAAAAACTGGAAAGCCAGCTCGGGATTCGCTTGTGGCAAAAGTCGGGGCGGCAGCTTCACTTTACGCGAGCGGGTGAGTACTTGCTTACGCTTTCTGAGCGTATGCTCCCTCAATTCGAGCACGCTGAACAGCAACTTAAACAATTTGCACAAGGCCAGCGTGGCACACTGCGCATTGGTATGGAGTGTCATCCTTGTTATCAGTGGTTGCTTAAGGTGGTTGAGCCTTTCTTGCATCAATGGCCGGATGTGGATGTTGACGTTAAACAAAAGTTCCAATTTGGTGGTTTGGGCGCATTATTTGGCCATGAGATTGATGTACTCGTCACGCCCGATCCTTTGCTCAAGCCAGGTATAGAGTACGTATCCGTATTCGATTATGAACTCGTGCTGGTTACTCATCGCCAAAGCGCGCTGGCAGCGTTTGACTACGTTGAACCCCATCAAGTGACGCAAGACGTCCTGATCACCTACCCAGTTGATCAATCGCGTTTAGATGTCTTTACCCAGTTTTTGGCGCCGGCGCACTGTGCACCACGCAAACACAAAACGATTGAAACCACAGATATCATGCTGCAAATGGTTGCCGCAGGGCGAGGGATTGCGGCTTTGCCCAAATGGCTGGCGCAAGAATACCAACAGCGACTCAACCTTCATATTCTTCGTATGGGCGAACAAGGTATTCACAAGGCAATTCATCTTGGGATGCGAGAAGAAAAACGGGATGATTACATTGATGACTTTATCGTCAAGGCACGTGAGACATCGATGTATAAATAAGAAGTAATTAGTAGCACGTGATTTACGCTATATACTTGATATAAACACAGAATCATTGCCTCTTTGAGAACAACGCTTTCCTTTCTACTTTGTCTCATTTTTGAGCCGTATGGGTCGCACATTTCTAGTTAAAATCACTTTCATCTATATCTATATGCTTAGATAATCTGAGGTAATAGATATTTTGAATGCGTCTCACACTTTTCCCGGTTAAAGAGTCTCGTACTATGAAATCAATCTCGCTCTCTCGCAACGTTACAATCGATACAATCCAAGGCAGTGGTCGTGTTTTAGTCAATGGTGAACTGACCACACTCACCGAAGGGGGCACGCTCCCATCGGGTACCCAGCTTGGCTTGCCGGATAGCAGTGACACCGTTATCACCTTGAGTGACGGGACACAGCTTATGATTGAACCGCAGAGCGAATCACCTGACTCCCTCTTCGACGCATTGCCGCAAGACGTTCAAGACGAAATCGCAGACATTCAACAGCAAATTCTTGACGGTGAAGGCGAGATCACCATTCAAGAAGATCAGGCAACGGCTGCGGGGCAAGATGCGACCGGAAGTGGCTCGTGGAGCTATGTCAATGTTGCGCGTGATGGAAGCGAGACCATCGCAAGCTCAGGGTTTGACTCAGACTCGATTGCTAATAACGCAGGCGCGATTAGCACTAATCAAGAAGATGGCTTTGGGCGCTTGGTAGATACAACGGCGCCCAACGCGCCAGGTGTAACCATCCTCAACGATGCAAATAATGATGGTTTAATTAGCAGCCAAGAAATTGGCGGTGGTATCCGTGTATCTATCGATCTAACGGGCACCAACGCCAACCCAGGCGATGTGTTAACGGTGAATGGACAAACCTTCACCCTGACTGACGACAATATTACCGACGGCTCTGTCGTCGTAACCCTCCCTGATACTCCCGTGGACGGTGAAACCCTCACCGTAGACGCCACCATTACCGACACCTCCGGTAACACCTCCGCACCGGGCAGTGATAGTGCAACAATTGATACCAGCGCAGAAGCTGGCACGGTCAGCGTAGATAACATCACAGCCGATGACGTGATTAACAAAGCCGAAAGCGGACAAACCATCGCGGTGACCGGTACGGCGAAAGGTGGCGACATCAGCGAAGGCGATGTGGTGACCATGACCATCAATGGTACCGAGTACACCACCACCGTGGATGGCAGTGGCAACTGGACAGTGGATGTGGCGGGTGCCGATCTGGCCGCGGACACCGAGTTTGAAGTCACAGTGAGCTCGTCGGATGCGGCAGGCAATACGGTAGAGAGCATCGGTTCATCAGAGCATGATGCCGATACGGCCATCGCGACGCCAAGCATCACGCTAGAAGCGGCGGATGCGAACAACGATGGCATCTACAACGATGAAGAGCTTGGCGAAGACGGCACCGTGACGGCGACCATCTCGGTAGCGGGCTCAGAAGTGGGCGATACGCTGACGTACACGGTGGATGGCACGGAAACCACCATCACGTTGAACCAAGATCAAATCAACGATGGCATCACTCTCAATGTGGCTCCAAGTGCGGTTGTGACCGCGACGCTGTCGGATGAGGCGGGCAACCAGTCAGACACCGTGACAGAGACCGCGCTGGATGCCGATAGCGAAGCGCCGACCATCAGCATCACCACGCCAATCGCAGGCGATGACATCATCAATGCTGCGGAAAGTGACGATCCACTGACCATCAATGGTACCACCACCAACATGGAAAACGGTCAAACCGTGACGGTGACCATCGATGGTGTTCAATACACAGCGGAAGTGACAGACAACGCGTGGAGCCTGGAAGTACCGGCAAGCGCCGTTGAGGCGTTAGCGGAAGGCACTCAGACCATCAAGGCGGACGTGAGTGATAAAGCGGGCAACCCAGCACCGCAAGCGAACAAACCATCGTGGTGGATACCGAAATCGGCACAGACGGTGACGACGCCACCAACGCGGTAAGCATCGACAGCATCACCGAAGACACGGCGGATGCGACCGACTTCATCACCAGTGACAACCAGTTGGTGATCAGCGGTAGCGTGGACTTGGCGGAGGGCGACAGCCTGACGGTGACCTTCAACGGCACCGATTACACGACGGAGAACGGCCTGAGCATCGACGGTGGCCAGTGGACGTTGGATATGACGGGCACAACGCTGGCAGCAAGAACACAAACA
>NZ_MEBP01000103.1:0-11911 GCF_001722075.1 Salinivibrio sp. SS2
CGATCGCGGCCTACGGCCGCTTATCAAAAAGAACCCCGCCTAAAAAGGCGGGGTTCGTCAGCAATCTGAAGCGCCGTTATCGGCGCTTTTTTTATGCGGATAGAGACGCGATAAGCACGCTCAATGTCGATAAAAACGAGTTGCTCAGGCTTACTGATTGTTCTCCGCATCTTCGCGCTTGATCACCTTGTGGCCTTCTTCGGTCACGCCATTTTTCCAATAGCTGCTGATGTAGATAAACTCGCGCTCCACATCACGATCATTGCGGAAGTACTGGCGCAGTGCGCGCATGCTTTCAAACTCACAGGCACACCACACGGACACTTGCCCGGCTAACCAAGGCTGAGCTTTTACCGTCTCGGCCAACGTCGGGGTGGTCAGCCAAATAATCTCCATCCCCGCGGGGGCGTCGAGTGGTTGAGCATCCTCTGCGGTATCGAGCTGGATCACTGCATAACCTTTGGCATTGTTAGGCAAGGTCTTGATCTTGGCCGATAGTGCCGGCAACGCAGTCATATCGGCCGCCATAAAGAACCAATCCGCATCGCGATTAATCGGCGCAATCGTCCCAGGGCCGGCAATATTAATGGTATCGCCCACTTGGGCATTCAGAGCCCAGCGCGCGGCAAAACCACAGTCGGCTTGCTCGATTTGATGACGAACCATATCCACTTCAATTTGCTGCTGGCTAGGCATAAAGCGGCGAATGGTGTAGGTACGCATCACGGGGCGCTCGCCTTCTGCTAATCCGCTCAGATCGGTGCTTCCCGCTTTATCAAACAGTAACTTGATATAGCCGCCTTCACACTCTGCAGGGAACGCCGCGAAAGCGTCGCTTTGTAAGGTCAAGCGTTGCATATTAGGTGTGACGGTTTGGGTATCAATAACGTGAGTGAGGTGATAGTTCGGCTGTTTCATGTTTTCTAACTTAAAATCATTATCATTTACAATTAATCATACCATTCGGATGCGGGATGTGTAAGTGCTTTACATTGTTTTACGCTTCTATACTAGGCAATACCCTGAGAAGTGAGTAAGATACATACGCATTATTATTACTAAAAAACAATCACATGGAGCAAAAATGAAGAAAGTCATACTCACGGGCGCGATGGCGGTGCTGCTGTCGTTGAACGTCTCGGCCTCTGAGCTCAAGCCGATCATGAAAGAAATGAAAATGACCTTTAAAGAGGCGGCGAGCGCACAAAGTATCGAAGCCATGCAAGCCCCGGTTGCGAAATTAGAAACCCTGATTGCGCAAGCTAAAGCGGGTAGCTATCCACCGGAAAAAGCAGAGACCTTCATGGAAGGGTTCGATAAGCTGGCGGTGACAGTAGAGGAAATTGATGCCGCGCTGAGCGAAGGCGACCTTGATAAGGCGCAACAAGGTTTGCGCCAAATTGATGCCTTGCGTGAAGAGTACCACGACAAACGCAACCCAAGCATTTGGCAGCGCTTATTCGGTTAATCGCGCAATCAGTGAACGTGACGATAGCGAGGGTATGATGGCGACTCAAAAAACGATTCTGCGTTATCCCTCGCTGTCGGTAGCATCTGCATTTGAGAAAGAACAGGCGTTGATCCACCGAGTAGAGCAGGGTGAACTCAACGAGGCATTACTGCTTTGGCAGCCAGATGCGCAAACCTTGGTGCTGCCAGCAGGCCAAAAATGGCCCCAAACGCCTGAATTGCGTCGCGCCCTATCAGCGTTAGGTTGGCAAATACAGAGCCGCCGAACAGGCGGGGCGCCGGTGCCGCAACTACCCGGCGTGATTAACGTGTCTTACCTGACGGTGTGGCCGAATAACACCCCTTATCATATCCAAACGGCTTACAAATATTTTTGCACCATTTTGCAGTCTTTTTTCCATCAGTTAGGCATTACGACCACGGTGGGTGACACGCCCGGATCGTATTGTGATGGTGACTACAACCTCAATATTGCCGGCAAAAAAGTGGTGGGCACCGCTCAGCGTATTCTGCATTTAGGCACGGGAGCAGGTTCAGCCAAACAAACCGTAATGCTGGCACAAGCGTGTCTGCTGATTGATGCCGATTGCCAACATATTGTTGCCCCTGTATCGCTGTGTAATCAGCTTTGTGGTCACCCCGATCGCATTGAGGCCGAGGTACATACCCCATTATCGGCGCACCTAGATGAACTGCCGACAACCGAACAGCTGTTTCAGTTGTTGACTCAAGCGTTTATAGCGAGGCCACCACTTGTGGTGGGCAAGGCTTGAGGCCGCGGCTCAATATAGTATGCTTTAGCACAATCGTGCCTAAAACAAATCCCAAGGAGAGAGGAATGCGCGTCCATCTTGTTATTCACGAGGCGTTTGAAGGCCCAGGAGCCATTTTAGATTGGTGTGACGAGCGTGCCTATCATGTGACCACCAGTCATTTGTATCGGGGCGAGCCGTTGCCAGAAAGCGGTGAAGGCATTGACCTGCTGGTGGTACTCGGCGGGCCGCAGAGTCCAGATACGCCACAGTCTGAGTGTCCGCATTTCGATAGCCAACGCGAGCAAGCGCTGATTAGGCAGTGTATCGAACAAGGCAGCGCGGTGTTAGGGATTTGCCTCGGCGCGCAACTGATTGGTGAAGCCTTGGGCGCGCCGTATCAGAAAAGCCCTGAGCCCGAGATTGGCTATTTCCCCATCCAATTAAGCGAAGATGGCCACATCGACGAGCACATTCCGCACTTCGCACCGCAAGAAATTGTGGGCCATTGGCACAATGATATGCCGGGGCTGACACCCAATAGCCGTGTATTGGCTAGCAGCGAAGGCTGTCCGCGCCAGATCGTGAAGTACGGACCACGGGTGTATGGCTTTCAATGCCATCTTGAGTTGACGCCTCTGGCGGTTGAAGGTTTACTGCAAGCCGCCTATCCAGAGGGCGAGGCCGCTAACAAGCGCTTTATTCAAGACCCTGCCTCCATTCGTGCCTTTGATACGGCTC
Source organism: Salinivibrio sp. SS2 (assembly GCF_001722075.1). Lineage (NCBI taxonomy): Bacteria > Pseudomonadati > Pseudomonadota > Gammaproteobacteria > Vibrionales > Vibrionaceae > Salinivibrio > Salinivibrio sp. SS2. The sequence continues at coordinate 2,964 of NZ_MEBP01000103.1, forward strand.
CGATGAATGCGCACTTGTTTGCCTTTCTCGATAGTGTGCTGACTGACAACGATCTCGTCACTGAGTGGCTGTTTTAAGCAATTAGGTTAGGAGCACGGTAACCGCCACTGTGCTCCGCTGCTAGGCGTCATTGTTTGAGCGTCATCGTCTGAGCGCCATCTACCGCGTCTTAGTGCAACATGCCTTCACACACGGCGGTGACATCATCATCCAATAAACTCAACTCGACGGCTATCTTCATCGCTGCCACCACATCACTTACCGGCATGCTCGGGGCGCGGTGTTTGCACGCTTGTGCTGGGCTGTAGGGAATATGAATAAAGCCGGCGCGTACCTCGGTGTGATGAGCCAGCGCATGCATCAAGCCATAAAACACGTGGTTACACACAAAGGTGCCCGCGGTGTAAGAAACACTGGCAGGATGATGCGCTTCGTTTAATGCGTTCACTAAACGATTGAGGGGCAAGGTAGAGAAATACGCAGTGGGTCCAGATGGCACCACCGGCGTACCATGCGGCTGCTTACCGGCGTTGTCGGGAATGGGCGCGTCCTGATAATTGATCGCGACCTTCTCTAAGCTTATCTCTGCGCGACCACCGGCTTGGCCAAGGGCGATCACCATTACCGGACTGAGCGATTCTAGCGCGCTGTGTAACGTCGGTAAGCTGTCTGCAAAGGTGCAGGGCAGGCGCACGGCTTTAACAATGCACTCCTCATTAGGCTGCCAGCCTTCTAATGCTTTTGCCACTTGCCAAGACGGGTTATCGCTCTCGCCGCCGAACGGTTCAAATCCAGTAATTAAGATGGTGTGCATGCCATGTCCCTATTGATGTGATATTCCTGAGATAAAAGGACTTTACCGCAAACACTGACAGGGGTCACCTTTGTGTTTGTTGTGAATGCTGATTAAAAAGTAGGCGCATTTGCAAAGGTCTCGCTACGCTTACTGAGTACTGTTCACAGTGAGGGTAAACAATGAAACACTTACTTTTGGCACTGATACTTGTCGCGGTACCGGCGACTGCTGATACCTTTAGAGCCCATTGTCGTGATCGTGCGCCTGAGTTGATCCCTACCGAAGCGGGATGTGATGGGCCAGTGGCTGAAATCATTACTGTTGCGCTAGAGAAAATGGGCCATACCGTCGATTGGTCAACGGTACCTTGGGCAAGAACGATCAACGTGGCCGAAGTTGGGGAAGTTGATATTATTCCACGTCATTCGATGAACAATGAGCGTGAGGCCTTTTTGAATGCCGTTCCGTATGGTTACAGCGTCCGTGAAGTGTTTTACATCATCGGTCCAAACGTTAACCAGCAAATCAACAGTTTTGAAGAGCTAAAGCAGTATCGGATCGGCGCACTGCGTGATAGCTTCTACTCCGATTTATTTAACAATACTGACGATCTTAAGCGTCGCTATTACAACGACACGGAACAAATTATCAAGGTGCTGGAAAACGGGCGCATTGATGTGGCAGTGACATCTTCCAGTCATGATATTGATAAGTTCACTGCGGTGAGTGCGTTCACTCAAGCTAATTTTGTTGACCGTTTTTATAATGGACGCTATGTCAGCATTCCGAAAAAATCACCGGTGGCGAATTATTTCCCTGAGTTTGAGCGGACTATTCAGCAAATGGTTACCTCAGGCGAAGTCAGTGCCATTTTTGAAAAATACGGTCAAACGCCGCCTGAACAAAAACCGGCGAACTGATCGTTTAATCATCCACATATAAAAAACGCCCCAGAGAGAACTCGCTGGGGCGTTTTCGTGTCGGCGTTAACTTTATTGGCTCTCAAACAGATAGAGATAATCCTCATAACCGGCATCGGCCATTTTATCGACGGGCACAAAGCGCATCGCGGCTGAGTTCATGCAATAGCGCAAGCCGGTGGGGGCAGGACCATCCTCAAACACATGACCAAGGTGCGAATCGGCGACCTTGCTGCGGACCTCGGTGCGCGTGTAGAACAGGGAGTTATCCGGCTTAGTAACCACATACTGCTCATTAATGGGCTGTGTGAAGCTCGGCCAGCCAGTACCGGATTTGTATTTGTGGGTGGAGGAAAACAGCGGCTCGCCCGAAACGATATCCACATAAATCCCCGCTTGCTTGTTGTCCCAGTAGCGATTGCGGAACGCGGGTTCAGTACCATCTTCTTGAGTGACTTCATACTCAATGTCTGACAACATTGCGCGAATTTTCTCATCCGAGGGGCGCGAGTAGCGGGTGTTCGTTGATGTCATCTCTTCCGCTTTTTGCGCATCAATCATCTCACGCAAGGTGACCGGGTTGTCTTTGCGATCATCACCAAAAATCTCGTCCAGATACTGGTCACGCCCTGATGCATAGCGGTAGTAGCTATAGCGAATGCTGTGGTTTTTGTAGTAATCCTGATGATAACTTTCTGCGGGCCAGAATTTCTCAAACGGGATTAACTCGGTTTTCAGCGGCTTTTTAAACACGCCTAACGCTTCAATTTCCGCCATAAAATCCGCGGCAATTTGCTTTTGTGTTTCAGAGCGATAAAAGATCGCGGGACGATATTGCGGGCCACGGTCAACGAACGAGCCTTGGTCATCGGTGGGGTCGATATGACGGAAAAACTGATCCAGCACCTGTTCATAATTCACGACGTTAGGATCATAGGTGACATCAATCACCTCAATGTGTCCACTGGTGCCGGACGAAACCTCTTTATAGGTGGGATTTTCAAGCTCACCGCCTGAGTAGCCAGACACCACATCAATCACGCCGTTGAGCTTTTCAAGATCAGATTCTGTACACCAAAAGCAGCCGCCAGCAAGGGTCGCTTTTTGGTAGCCTTGGTCTGTGGTGGCGGTATCTTTCACCGCTGCATAACTTGCTATCGATAGCAAACTGAACGCTGTAAACGCGATAACGCGCCACATTGACTTGTGCTGTTTCATGATCGCCTCGTTATTAGGGTTGGTGAGGATAAAGACCTGCGCGCCAAGCAGAAACTTTCATCCTCTCCCACTTTTCTGTTGTTACAGATAACGTAGCGCAGAAAAGCCCTTAGCGATCACCTACCAAAGCAGCTGACCCAACACAGGGGCAAGCAACACAGTGACCATGCCAGCAATCATCATCACCACACTCGACACCACCCCTTCGGCATGGCCTATCTGATAGGCTTTAGCGGTGCCGGCTCCGTGTGCTGATGCGCCCAAACTTGCGCCGCGTCCTAAGCGCGAGCGAATCGCAATCACGGTCAGAATACTTTCACCAATCGCCATCCCAATCACTCCAGTGAGAACCACAAACAGCGCGGTGAGATCGCTTTGCCCGCCAATCGCTTTGGTGGCTTCTACGGCAAAAGGGGTGGTGATTGAGCGCATCGCCAAACTGCGTTGCAGCAGTTCAGACAGCTCAAACACCCGCGCTAGCACCACAGTACTGGTAATCGCGACCAGCACCGACACAGTGACTCCGATTGACAGGGATAACCAATGGCGGCGGATGAGCGCGCGGTTATCATACACAGGGATCGCAAACGCTACAGTCGCCGGACCCAGAAGCCACAGCAGCCAGTATGATTGCGCCATGTAGTCTTGATACGGAATATTAAACCCGACTACCACCGCGACAATCAGCAAGGGCGCGAGCAACAATGGCATCACCAGAATCGAGGGATGACGGCGATACAGCCATTTGCTCATGTAATAAAAGCCAAGAGTCATTAAAAAGCAGGTAACGCTTAATAACGAGGCGTGAAGCCAAGCAGGTAAAGCAGACATCATGGCTTAGCACTCCGGTTTTAGATCAGGGTGGTGCGTGTGGTGCTGGTTACTGCGGCGGCGCGCCATTTTAACCTCAAAACGATACACTTTATCGACCACCCAAGCGGTTGACGCAATCACCATCGCGGTACTTAAAATCAGAACAACCATGATCTTACCGCCTTCTTGCAGCAATAAATCTTGGTAGTTGACCACCGCCACCACCGCCGGCACAAAAAACAGCAACATCTCGGCTAACAGCCACGCTGCCCCGCGACGTAACCAATCGGCACGGACAATTTTCAACATTAATGCGCCTAACAACAGCAACATACCGGTGAGGTTGGCCGGTAGTGGAATAGCAAAGGTTGTGACCAACCAATCAGACAAAAACCAAATGCCTGCTAAGACAAAGACTTGCAGTAAGGTAAGTAAGGCGTTTTTAATCAATTGCATCGAAGGCGTGCCAAGAATCTGTGAGATGGCTCATAGTTTACGTCTTGGCAGAGAGTGAATAAAGTGACTTTTTTTTATTTAAACTATGCCAAAATGGCATGATTAACGATTAGCTTTTAAGGGCCGTTTATGGATATTCGTGCGTTGCGCTATTTTATTGCCTTGGTGGAAAAGCAGAGCTTTACTGCCGCATCGGCGTCGTTGCATGTAACGCAACCGACAATCAGTAAAATGGTGCGTAACCTTGAGCAAGATGTGGGTCAGCCGTTGTTGCACCGAGAGGGAAGGCGGTTTTGGTTAACCGATGCTGGTGAAGTGGTGTATCAGCGTGCGCAGAGCATTATTGCTGAGTTCGAGCAGCTAAATTCCGAGCTCGATGATCTCAACCAACTGGCGCGCGGCCAGCTTAGATTGGGGATGCCACCGATGATAGGGCCGCTGTATGCCAATGTGTTGCGTGAGTATCGTCAGCGATATCCGAATGTGGCGCTCAGTATTGTTGAATACGGGGGGCGGCGCACCGAACAAGCGCTGATCAATGGGGAGATTGATGTGGCAATCACCATGCTCACCGACACCCAGCCCGAGTGCTTGCAAAGCTTACCCTTACAAACTCACCCCATTTATGCAGTGCTGCCCAACCAAGCCGTGTGGCGTGCGCAAAAAAGCCTGACATGGCAGGCAGTGAAAGATGAGCCGTTTTATCTATATAGCGCCGAATTTACCTTAAGCGACCGGATTATTGCCCGCTGTGAAGAGCACGGTTATCAGCCCACCATTGCCGCGCGTAGCAGTCAGTGGGATTTTTTAGCCGCCTTGGTGAAAAGTGGTGCTGGGGTAGCGTTTTTACCCGCGCCCTTATGCCAGCGCCTTAGCGCCAGCTTGGAGGACAGTGAATTATTGCTAGTGAAACCAATAAGCCCAGCGATTGAATGGCAACTTGGGTTAGTGTGGCACGGCGAGCGCTATGTCTCACGCACCGCCGAGGCCTGGATGCAGTTGTGCCAGTCGACAGAGGTGCATCGATAGACTCAGTGCTTTGATCCACAATGCCTTTTAGTACGCAATATGGTGGTGATACTAAATTCGATGCTCAGAGATGGCGTGATGTGGGATGAAAACCTTGCTAAAAGTTAATGATTGACGACATAGTTGATTGTTATACAACGCAATTCACACTAAATTGCCAATTGCACACTTGAATTACATTATCCTATCCCTAACACTACACACATTAGTTGGGCTGTTCTGTATATTATTTGTCATTCCTTGCAAGCCAAGTACTAAATGATCTAGTATTCGCTGTAGAACAACATTGTTGAACAGAACATACGGCCTTTGGCGACTCCTCCCACCATACGGGATGTGACGACCCAGAGGCTTTTTCGTTTTATGAGGCTAAGATGTCCCGTCGTACTGTTGCAATTTTTGTTGATGCCGGTTTCTTTAATCGAATTTTCACATCGGCTGTTGATCCTGAAATGAAAATGGTTCCTGAAGATCTCGCAAAGAAAATGTGGCACTACTGGATAAAGCATGTCGACCGTAAAAATGGTGAAGACCTATACCGCATCTACTACTATGATTGCCCACCTCTAACGTTAAAAGCACACCATCCGATTACTAACAAACAGATTGATTTTTCAAAAAGCGACATCACTAAATATAAAACTGATCTACATGAGGCTTTAACGCATCAACCGTATGTAGCATGTCGTATGGGCCATCTAAGTACCTCTGATAAGGAATGGGGTTTCATTCGTAAAGATAAGGTACATAATTTCAATAAGCTTATCCGTGGTGAGGTTGATCCCAAAGACATAGAACCGAATAAAGTTTCTCTACGTCCTCGGCAAAAAGGGGTCGATATGAAGCTAGGTATCGATATTACCAGCGTAGTTTTAAAGAAACTCGCGAACAAGATAATTTTAATTTCAGGTGACAGTGACTTTGTCCCAGCAGCTAAATTAGCCAGAATAGAAGGTGCGCATTTCATCTTAGATGCAATGGGGCGAAAGGTAAAAGGCGATTTAGCGGAACATATAGATGGACTTAAAACCTTTATCTATCAAGTTACACCTCAAAAATAGAACCGGTAGCAGTCAGCCTAAAACCAAGTGTAAAGAAGCAGTTTAAACCAAACTCAATATGGCTCACGGATGCTTAACGAATAGAGGAATCCATGTGGTCCTGTTAAGGGATGGGCAACGCAGTACCAATTCCGCAGTGTACCACCTTAATTAATGAAACCAACGCACAGTATAAATGTCGCGCGTCGCGAACCCCTCTTGAACAGTTAAGCCTAAATTCCCACTAAGCTTTGCATTAATGCCCTCGTTGATTGCCTATAAAAATCACACGCAGATTCGATAATTTTTATTTCGTCTAAGGAAACTTCTAAATCATTAACTGATTTGGGATGTGTAAGTCGATTCCTTATACGGACAGCCTCTTTAAAAATACACCACTCATTACCAATGGTATTTAAGGGATTATCAATACCTCTAGCTTTCGATGGAACTGAAAAAGAGAGCTTTACACTATCTAAAATCGAAGATTTAAGCGGCAGCTTCCTTCCATTCTCACCAAATTTATAACCATGAAGTTTGTTTATTTGCAGTTTCGTTAAAGCAAAAACCCCTGCTTGATGACAATCTAACCAAAGTTGATTTAATCGATAGGTATTGCCATCGATGAAAGAGAAAACGGCTTTAACATAAGCTCTTCTAGAGTATGGCGTGCACTCTTTACCCCAAATTTCAGCGGCTTCACGGCAGTCAGCGACTAGAACATCGAAAAAGTCAGCATAATATCTAATATTCACGAATTCCCCATTTTAAAAAATTGATGCTTAATACCCAATTATAAGAAATTTTCTATATGAATTTTAAAGCTATTTTTCTTCACGCAAGCTTTGTAAATCTCAACGTTACTATTCACAGTTTTAGCTGTTTCTATGAACATATCACGAAGTGACTCTGACTCAATTTTAGAACCAATAATTATTTTTTTCAAAGAGTTCGGGGTGTAAGAAACCAACCCAGATTCTTTAAGTAAAAATCTATATTCGTTTTCATAACTAAAGCAATTTGGCTTGTTAAAAATAAAGGTATTAATAGCCCGTTCAGTATTTCTATCTTGAAAACTAAAACCAGGTGCTTCTTCTATACCCATATGCTGACTAAATAGTTGATCAGTTGCGAGTAATTTTGGATAACCATACTCGACTTTTTGATGCGTCTTACAACCATGGTCTTCAAAACTTTTTTTAAGAATTTCATCATCAAAAACTAGACAAATTCCTGACAATTCAGCCCCATAATGAGTCCACATTAAAAGATCAGACTCTAATATGACATTTTCCGAGTCAGTACCCATACATAAAAGAGAACATTTTTGTAATTCATTGATATCAGGTATGACTCTAGGATCGATTTTTTCTTCGCTCGGCAAGATGCCAAACATATTCTCTGTTGGATCGTTGAGATTCTCTAGCTTTGAAAAGAAAAGAGAATGTGTTCTCAAAGCAGTCAGAGAATTCATATTTGCAGTTTGAAATTTATATAGTGCCACTGGATACTCCTAAGCTTATAACGAATGATATGGATTCCCCCTCTTGAAGATCTGCCACACTTAGGTGCGGCCTTTAATACTGGAGGTAACCATGTCTACTCAATTCTTTTGTGGCGTTGATCTCGCCAAGCACCACTTTTCTCTTCACGCGGTGGATGACCACGGAAAAGTCATTCTCCATAGATCTGTTTCACGCGCCAAACTACTGGCTACATTAGCAAATATGCCTACGATGTGCATAGGCATTGAGGCCTGTAGTGGGGCACATTATTGGGCCAGAGAATTCAACAAGCTCGGTCACGATACCCGTATCATGGCCGCAAAGTACGTCGGTCCTTATCGCACAAAAGGAAAAAATGACCTGAACGATGCCGTTGCCATTTGTGACGATGTTCAGCGTCCAAATAGCCGGTTCATTCCTGTTAAATCACCCGAACGCCAAGCGATTCTCGCCATTCATCGTGTACGTGAACATTGGGTCAATTAACGTACGCTTGGGTTAACCGAATAATGTCTAATGGCCCTGTCACATGATTGGCAGGCAGCGGTGAGACCGCAGTAAGAGACCTTCTATATGTGTTTGCCGTAAGCAATGACTTAATGGCGGAAATGACAGAACGAAGTAGACGACTTTGCTGTTCGAGAGCATTGGCTGCTGCGCAGCCAAAAAAATGCTATTGCCTATTGACCGGAGAAGGGCTCATATGTGTTATATGCTTTGTGAGCTAAGACTCAAAAAAACTTGTAAGTTACCGAATAAGCTCTTGAATATTTGACCACTAGCCACCAAATCATAACCATATCATTTTGAAGGTTTTTTTGTATGACGAAGCAAGCACCTAAAGTTTTTATTTCATATTCCCACGATACACCTGAGCACAAAAGATGGGTTCTAGACCTTGCAACCAGACTTGTTAATGCTGGTGTTGATGCGAACATCGATGCTTGGAGTTTAGAACCAGGTGATGATCTTCCTCATTTCATGGAAACGCAACTCTCTCAATCAGATCGCGTGATAATGGTTTGTACAGAAAACTACGTAAACAAAGCCAATAAAGGGGCTGGCGGTGTAGGGTATGAAAAAATGATCGTCACATCAGCTTTGATGCGAAACATAGATGATAACAAGGTAATTCCTATAATTAGACAGGAAGGCCTGAATTCAGATAATA
>NZ_MEBP01000104.1:0-10099 GCF_001722075.1 Salinivibrio sp. SS2
TTGCCGTTCTCGGTGGCTCGGATATGTGTAGAAAGACCAGTCAGCATACCTTCCATTCCACCGCGCACCAAGGCGGGGTACTGGGAGGACGGTCACCCTCGTAATGCAGCCGTCAGCGCCTTGAAATCGGGTAACTTGGCAAACTGGAAACGAGAAGAAGGTTATCACCAACGCTCTCTGTCAGAAACAGGCATGTCTCGATACAAAACGTTAATCAGCTCTCAGCTGACACTACGTGATTACGATGCACAAGTTGGCGAAGCATTGGCCAACGTGAAAGCAATAAACAAAGTCATAAGACTTGGTATGCCTGTTAGTTACCGAGTTGATTGATGGGGGCAACCCCATTGGGATCAGTGCGTTAGGTGAATGATTTGATCAACAACGCCCAGTTTAACCATGAGTGTTGCACTTATTATCTGAATTCAGGCCTTCATATTTGGAAGGTAATAAGCAATAAAAATCCGGTCATATTTCTTGCGCTCCATATTTTTTAATTCCATAGCTATCTTTCTTAACGCCTCAGCCGACACCTTCCTGTCCAACCTCACATCAACACTCCGTTTCACGTCCCGAAATTCGTTGTCGGAAATTATTGAGTAGGTGGCTCCTTCAACGGTTTCAGCATGCACCAGCCCCATCATCACCATACAAATAATTAATGCAGCAAAGCAGGAAAGGCGCTTTGATAGTGTAACCATGTTTATTCCTCCATTTGTGCTGCTAACGCCCGGCTCACCGAGAAAATTATTGATGGCGGCTTTTTTGCGTGTTTTTTGCACAAAAGGTGACAGTGGAAATTTTTCCGTTGGAGCCGCTTGTTAAGTACTGAACCACTCAGGGCTAACTCCTGGACGCAAATAACCATAAATTCTTATGCCATCATTGTATATGCAATAAGGTACACCAGATTGCCTCAATGCTTTTATTAATAATTGAGTGTTATCTTCTATTTCCGGCTTAATCAAAGCCCCTTTAGGACGACTGATTAAAGCTCTGATATTAAGCCACTCTATTTGCTCCCACGCCCCCATGACATGATATAGGTCAGAATCCCAGTAATCCGGGCTTGGTTCAGTTTCATCTAAGTCTTTGCGTTGAAAATCTAGCGTGAATTCGATTTCCTGAAGCTCTTTAAAAAGGCGCTCCCATTTAGTGTTGTTTAGAACGCTAGCAATATTTTCACGCTCAATATATCGCTTCAATTTCGATTTAGTATCTAGTTCCATACTCGACTCTTTAGACACTTAACGCTGCCAGCAGAGGCCCGAGCTTGCGAGCGTCCTACTGCTTGGCTTTGATACTCATTGAGCCTTCTCCTCCAGCTTAACCATCGGGCTAAGCTGGAAGGCGACAAATCCAAAAAGGAGAAGACTCAATGAGATTTTATAACCAACAGCACGATTATTACTGCGGCATCGACCTGCATGCGCGCATTCTTTATGTCTGTATCATTGATTCTGCGGGTAACACCGTGGTTCATAAGAAAGTTGACGCCAACCCCGACGCACTCTTAGACACTCTTGCGCCCTTTCAAGACCACATTGTTGTCGGCGTCGAGTGTATGCATTGCTGGTATTGGGTGAGTGACCTTTGTCTCGATTACGCCTTTGACTTTGTGCTCGGCCATGCCTTGTACATGAAAGCCATTCACGGCGGCAAAACCAAAAACGACCGCATTGATTCCTATAAGATTGCTTCTCTTCTCAGGGGCGGTAACTTTCCGCTGGCTTATGTCTATCCAAAAGCGATGAGAGCCACTCGCGATTTGCTTCGCTGCCGAACCAAAATCATGCGTCACGGCGCTGATTTGAAAGCCCATGTCTCCAACACCTTTAGTCAGTACAATCATCCTGCACCTAACCTCCAACTGCGCTATCCCTATGCCAGAGAGGAGGTTCGCAACCGCTTCAACGAACCAGCAATAAACCACAATCTCGATATCGATTTGAACGTGATTGCCTTCTACACCAAAGAGCTGGCAAGCGTTGAACACTTCATCGAGCAAAATGCCAAACAACATAACCCGCAAGATTACCAACTGCTACAAACCATCCCTGGCATTGGCCGCATTCTGGCACTGACTATCTTGTATGAAATTGGCAACATCCAACGTTTTCCAACTGTCCAACAGTCCAACAGTCCAACAGTCCAACAGTTCGCGTCTTATTCGCGACTGATTAAATGCAAAGCCGAATCTGCGGGAAAACAATACGGGACCAATGGCAACAAAATCGGTAACGCACACCTAAAATGGGCGTTCTCTGAAGCGGCGGTGCTTTATCTTCGCGGCAATGAAAAGGCCAGGAAATACCTAAACCGATTACAAAAGCGAATGAGTAAAGCCAAAGCACTCTCTGCACTCGCCCACAAGCTGGGACGCTGCGTTTACTTCATGTTGAGGAACAAAACCGTGTTTGACGAACACAAATTCTTACCCGAGTAAGTCGCACAATGGGGTGAGCTGAACGTCTAACTGGTGCTGAGAAGGAGCACGCTGCTGACTGAGTTCACTGGGCATTAAGCCCCAATGGTCTGCTGTGCCAATGGTTGTCCAAGCCCCTTTGCTTTGATTAGCCGCCCCATTGTTGCGCACACAAGCGAACAACAAAGTTGCTTACACCCAAACTGAGCCTGAAGATAACTGGAAAACAAACGTTTAGCCTTCTTTTTGAATAGCGCCTGCTTGGGTTAACCGAATAATCTCTAATGGCCCTGTCACAGGATTGGCAGGCAGCGGTGAGACCGCAGTAAGAGACCTTCTATATGTGTTTGCCGTAAGCAATGACTTAATGGCGGAAATGACAGAACGAAGTAGACGACTTTGCTGTTCGAGAGCATTGGCTGCTGCGCAGCCAAAAAAATACTATTGCCTATTGACCGGAGAAGGGCTCATATGTGTTATGCGACTTGCTAAAGCTCCGCCGCTTCTTTAATTAATCCTGCATACCCAATCAAATAACTAACTAAGTGCGTATATGTGTCATGATACCTAGGAGGGTAATGTCCGTCGTTTATAGGTCTTTCAAGTAAGTAAACTTTATTATCGAGAATAAACTGCCGAAAAAATTTTCTGTGTTCGGGCTTGTCATTGTTAATTCCTGATTTTGAGATTATTTTCTCTGAAAAATCATCAAAGTCATTGACACAACCCTGAGCATGAACAATTTGATGCCTTAGTTGCTCTATCATTAAAACGGCTATTTTGAGGTGGATGCCAGAAGCATTTTTTTTCTCATATTCCTTTACTCTCGTATAGGTAGAACTAAAAAATGAAAGAGAGCAATTTAAAGCTTTCGTTTTAGGCTGTTCTCGAAGAATTAGTTTATGAGAATCAAAGATAAATTTTTCAAACCACTCATAGGCTTGCACAAGCAGCCAGCAATATTGGCTATTTTTGTGCCATAAAGTTAACTTCTTCAACTCTGCAATGGACGTTTGGCAAAAAGCGTACTTCTTTAGCTTACCACTAACAAGATCATGAGAGCCAAAAGCATCATGGCTGATAATTTCCGAAGGAGAGTTTTTCAACTCATATTCATTTAACAAGTCGAATTCACGCTGGAATGAGTTCTTAATAACCCGCTGCATCAAGGCTATATCAGCCATATGCCCCAATAAATCTTCATGATTTTTAGCTAAGAGTTCGTAGCTCAAATCTTACTCCAGTCGTATAACGTCGTATTCGCCGAGCAAGCGTTAGCGAGTCCGGTGCAATGCTTTTTTAGCAATTTTATGACGGTTAAATTCTTCTGTTCCATGTTGTGACATCAGGGAATACCTTCGCTAACTGATCTATTCCATTTTGAATACAAGAGATTTCCATGCAAGATAGACTAGACTTATTGAAATCATTATTACTGTATAACGATAAGTAGACCTTATACCCAGCAGAAATTGCTTTTTTGATCTCCTTGTGTTTCGTTGATACACTCTCTTTTAACGGTGTCCCATCCTTATTCTTTTCTGTAATGTGTTGCCTCAACCTATTGTCTTTCTCCGTTTTACCAATATATGCAACACCTCGTTTACTCTCTTTTTCTAAGATAAACCCATACAGCCCAACGTGGTTAAAGGCATGTTCAAAATCACCAATTAGTGCACCATCAGTGTCATATGAAACCTCTAGGTCACATACGGACAGCATGGCATCAAGTATACTCTGTGCCAAATTATCCGATAGTAAATTGATACTCTGAATACTCATACGAAACCTATTTAAAATAAAGCGCTTAGAAATATATATTTTATTTATACATCGACTATACCACTAATGCCAATTTCTCTACTTCTTTCCATTCCCAACTTATTAAACGCCTGACCAATCATTCTTGGGATATTTACGGCTATAGCAGCAGTTGGCATATCAAACAAATCTGAATTACTACCAAATGCTTGTCCTGAGAATGCTTCACCTGTACGACACCATAGGGCAAAGTGTTCACAATTTGAGTCCAAAACATCGTATCCCTCCATGCCTATACATGACTTGGCTCTTTGATAAGATTCTTCAAGAGTTATATCTTCTGTTGCTGAACTTGAAAAAGTCATCACCTCAACAAAATTTCCATTAAATATCCCTGCACCTTCGATAAATTTTTCTAGAGATTCTTTTCGTATTTTACCCTCTGAAAAATGAATAACCTTTTTGTTCCCTGCATATATTCCATAATGGTCAAACCCAATGATCCCCAATCTCGTTAATTCAATCCTTAACACAGTTCCTCTTGATAACTTAGGATGATAAACTTCCTCACATGCCTCTTCCCAAGATTCAACGATCATATCCCAAAGCCCCATACTATGCCTCCTTTATTGCTAACGCCGCCAGCACGCGCGGCTTTGTAGTGAAGGCGAAGCCGCAACGAAAAAGACGTCGCCGTGCCTGGCCTTGTTAAATTTTTATAGCACCATATGCAACAGCGGATAAGGCTTACCCTGACCATCGACTGGTGACCGATCTATCACTTTAAAGCCAATATGCTGATAAAAACCTACCGCCTGTTCATTCTGCTCGTTTACATCGACCTTTGATGCTCCCTGCTCTTTGATAGCATGGGCCGCTAACATGGCACCAATGCCTTTTCCGCGAGCATCAGGTGAGATGAACAACATCTCAATATTACCGTCATGTACTCCACAGAATCCCTGAATTTCACCGTTACCGTTTTTAGCGCACCTTAAATCAACTGCGTCAAAATACTGCCCCAGGATTAACGGCTTTAACTCCTGTAGATCATCTTCAGACAGAAAATCATGCGTTGCCCTGACCGACGCTTCCCAGACTTCTATCAGCTTAAGGTGATCTGCTTTTTCTACGACCTCAATACTCATCACTAAACCCGATTGAAAATTTAACATTGTATTAGTGCGCACGCACGATTTCCCAAAACCGTTATACGCACTCTTGCCCACCTAACTATCTGTTACCAATATAATTTCTCACCTCTAATGGATACTACTCTTCCGCGAAAGTGTGCATGCCTCCTATCACTACTCAGGTATTCACACTATCCCCAAGCGTCAAGCTGTAAACGCATGACTAATAGGCTCTTTTAATCATCCGTTCTGGGATAGTGTGAATCGGTCACGGATAAACGCGCACGCTATTGGGTATGTCTGCTCGATAAGCTGGTTAGGTACCCAGTGTTTAGCAATGCTACCGCCGGTCAGTTGTCGGCACCTAACACGCCATCATATTGGCAAATTTGTAGATGAGTGTATCAAGCCGTGTGTGGGCTTTCGTGCGCTGTTATCCAAAATGTTAGATGGCACATGTTTTGTGATATGGATACAAAGGTGGGCTTTGGCAAAGCGAAAGGTTAGATTAGCGGACATCAGCCCTATCTCAATAAATAGTCACCTCAAATAAACTCCAGACCAGTCTCGATTGACAAGACTTAGTTTGGGCACTAGTTTTGTGAATCGGTCCCGATGGAAGGAGCGCCCCTTGGGCAATTGGAGCCCAAGCCGACGCAGCCATTGGGACTTTTTCTATAGTTTCTATAGTTCACACAATCCTCTCGGAGGTTCTATCGGCTATATGCCATTTGTGTTCACGTAGTAAACGTTTATCCTCATTAGCTGTGAACACTGAGCTAGATTATTGATCTCAAAAACGAATTTAAGCCCTGATGGAAGGTGCGCTCCTTGGGCAATCGGAGCCCTCGCAAACGCAGCTATTAGGGCTTTTCTATTTCTCTCCCCTAATCCAGCGTTTTGAGCTATCGATTTGTCACCTGATTTATTTTGATGCGAAACAGCAAGAGTAGTGCGTTCTTGTTTGACTAAGTGTTTGACTAAAAATCAGCAGGCACAAAAAAGGCGTAGTAGGTACTAACCTGCTACGCCTTGCTATAACTGGTGGCCCCTCCCAGACTTGAACTGGGGACCAATCGATTATGAGTCGACTGCTCTAACCACTGAGCTAAGGGGCCGAGTGGGTTGGGATTATAGGGGATGCCCGACAGGGTGTCTAGCTGTAAGGGGGGTGAATTCAGTATGCTTTTTGAGCACTTAGCGCGGTAAAACCAAAACAAGCGCCGCCAATGTGGCGGCACTCACGCTTTGCTTACTTAGGTTGTCTTCGCCTTACTGCATCGCAGGGTCTTGGCTAGTGTCGTCGGCGGGCCAAGTGTTCTCTTCTTCAGCAGGCCAAGTGCTGTTGTCTTCTTCTGGCATCGGCTGGGTATCACAGTCGGTGCTTCCGTCTGGGCAGGTCACAGCAGGCTGTCCGTTTGCTGGCTGCATTGGCTCATCGTTTGCCATAGCAGGGCCGGCTAGGCCAACCATCATCATTAATGCGCTTAGGGTGAGTGCTTTGTTGTGTGCTTTCATCACTTTCTCCTTCATTTTTGTCGTTGCCCTTGAGGACAAAATCAGTATCTCGCGATGCCAGCGGTGTTCTGTCATTGAGACGCTATGGGTTGGTAAAAGGCGCGCGGAGTTTGTCGCCGGTTTTTTAGGCGTGTCAGCTGTCGTTTAAAAAACCCCATCTCGGTCAGAAAAGCATCAAAATGATAGGTTTTTGGTCAACACATGACGCTTGCGTGGGGCAATAGGCTTGCATCCCATCTCCTCTCCCCTTACTATCCGAAAGAATAATTAAACATTTTTATTGGTTTTATATTCACAAATAAGCCATAAACAGGGATATATATGAAAAGCAACCTCTACCAACACTCACTGCTCACTCTGTTAGATCTGTCCCCGTCACAGATCCAAGATTTAGTGGACGACGCTGCGATGTTAAAAGCGGCGAAGGCCAATGGTGAAGAAGTTGCCCGTCTAAAGGGTAAGAATATTGCGCTGATTTTTGAGAAAACCTCGACGCGCACGCGGTGTGCCTTTGAGGTTGCTGCGTTTGATCAAGGCGCACAAGTGACCTATCTCGGCCCAAGTGGTACGCAAATTGGCCATAAGGAAACCATCAAAGATACCGCGCGCGTGCTGGGAAGAATGTACGATGGCATTCAGTATCGCGGTTTTGGGCAAGATGTAGTGGAAACCTTGGCAGCCTACGCGGGCGTGCCGGTTTGGAATGGACTAACAGATACCTTTCACCCCACCCAAGTCCTTGCTGATCTGCTCACCATGCAAGAGCACAGTGACAAGCCGCTTAATCAAATCGCCTTTGCCTATTTGGGGGATGCGCGCAATAACATGGGCAATTCCTTGCTGGTTGGGGCCGCTAAAATGGGAATGGATGTACGCCTGATTGGACCCAAAGCTTATTGGCCCGAAGAAAGTTTGGTTGCGCGTTGCCAAGATATTGCCGCCAGCACTGGCGCGTCGATCACCTTAAGTGAAGAGACTGCCGCGGTGGAAGGCTGTGATTTTGTGTATACAGATATTTGGGTATCGATGGGCGAGCCCGAGTCGGCATGGGCACAACGCGTGGCTGCGCTTACGCCTTATCAAGTAACGCCAGCCTTGATGCAAGCGACACAAAACCCTCAGGTAAAATTTATGCACTGCCTGCCCGCGTTCCATAATGATGAGACCCAAGTGGGCAAGCAAGTGGCTGAACAATATGGATTAAATGGCCTGGAAGTGACTGAAGAGGTGTTTGAATCTGCGCAGTCGATCGTCTTTGATCAAGCAGAGAATCGCATGCATACCATCAAGGCTGTGATGGTCGCCACACTCGTAAAACCACAGGCGTAAACGATTGCACTTTTGCTTGCACCCCACAAAAAGGCGCGTATAATTCGGCCAGATCTCATTACACGGCCAGTCGATATGTTTGTTATTCCACCCACAAACAGCGCGCTATCCGCCCCTCAGGGGGACAGCACCCGCATTGGTCGTGATCGTAAAAACCTCCGTTTCGGAGGTTTTTTTTTGCCTGTAGCACACTGCAAAGAAAGGGACTCGCGTTATGGCCAATACCCTGTATAACAAACACATTATTTCCATTCCCGAGCTCAGCCGCGACGAGCTGGAGTTAATCGTTGCCACGGCGGGCGAACTCAAGGCACGCCCTAACCCGACGCTGCTAAAAAACAAGGTGATTGCCAGCTGCTTCTTTGAAGCCTCCACCCGCACACGCTTGTCGTTTGAAACGGCCATTCAACGCCTAGGCGGCTCGGTGATTGGCTTTCCCGATGGCGGCAATACCTCATCAGGTAAAAAGGGTGAAACCTTGGCTGACTCGGTGCGTGTGATTTCATCGTATGTGGATGGCTTTGTGATGCGTCATCCAAAAGAAGGCGCGGCCCGTTTGGCCTCAGAGTTTTCGGAAGGTGTGCCTGTGGTGAATGGCGGTGACGGCGCGAACCAGCACCCGACCCAAACCTTGCTGGATTTATTCTCCATTTATGAAACCCAAGGCCGTTTAGATAACCTCAACATTGCCATGGTCGGCGATCTGAAGTATGGCCGTACTGTGCACTCCCTCACTCAAGCCTTGTCCAAGTTTGAAGGGAACCGTTTCTTTTATATCGCCCCCGATGCGCTCGCCATGCCCGAGTATTTGCTCGATGAGCTCACCGCGGCGGGCCACCCTTACAGCCTGCATAGCAGTATTGAAGAAGTGGTGCCTGAGTTGGATGTGCTGTACATGACCCGTGTGCAAAAAGAGCGCTTCGATGAGTCAGAATACGCCCATATCAAAGCTGCGTTTATCCTAAACGCTGCGATGTTGCGTGATGCGAAACCCAATA
The DNA here is from genome assembly GCF_001722075.1 of Salinivibrio sp. SS2. Lineage (NCBI taxonomy): Bacteria > Pseudomonadati > Pseudomonadota > Gammaproteobacteria > Vibrionales > Vibrionaceae > Salinivibrio > Salinivibrio sp. SS2. Next base: position 9,165 of record NZ_MEBP01000104.1, read on the forward strand.
TGAAAGTGATGCACCCACTGCCACGGGTGGATGAGATTACCGTGGATGTCGATAAAACCCCGCATGCGTATTACTTTGAGCAAGCCGAAAATGGCGTCTACGCGCGCGAAGCACTATTGGCATTGGTGTTAAATGAACAAGTGGAAGGAGTCGCCTAATGAACACTGATAGCAAACTACAAGTAGAAGCGATTCGCAACGGCACTGTGATTGACCATATTCCAGCGCACATTGGCTTTAAGATCCTCAACCTCTTTCAAATGCATGGCAGTGAAGAGCGGATCACCATTGGCTTGAACTTGCCCTCTTCCGCGCTCGGCAGCAAGGATTTGATCAAAATTGAAAACGTGGTGATCAGCGAAGATCAAGCCAGCCAGCTGGCACTTTATGCGCCACAAGCGACGGTGAATCAAATCGAAGAGTATCAAGTGGTCGCCAAGCTGCCGCTGACATTACCAGAGGTGATTCAAGGCGTGTTCCGCTGTCCGAACAGTAACTGTATCACGCACGGTGAGCCTGCAGTGGTCAGTAGCTTTCGAGTGTTAACCGAGCAGCAAGATGTCAAACTGCGCTGCAAATACTGTGAAAAGGTCTTCTCTCGCGAGATCATGACCGAAAATCACTAAGCACTCGTTATCCGTGCCGACTAGCCCTTGGTGAGGAATATCAAGGGCAACAAAAAAGCCAGCGTAATGCTTAATGCCGATCAGTTAAGCAAAAAATGATCGGTTGAACGATCCTGAGAGGGTGTCAAAATCCGAGTGTTTCTGCACACTCGGATTTTTTTATGTTCTTAAGACAAGCCCTCGACCGAATACATCAATTCTCTGCTGACCAACTCAATGGTCTATCCGATCTCCTTTGCCCTGAACTCATTCACCAATGTCTTGAGGACACAGGCGTCGCGACGATTCGTAAGCGTAGGCTCCCCATGGA
>NZ_MEBP01000105.1:0-28034 GCF_001722075.1 Salinivibrio sp. SS2
TCGAACCTCGATTAATCAGTGCTTGATTGTATTGCTTCCAATTGCTGATTTTATACTTGGCTTTGCTCATCATCTGAGACCGGTTTTGAGGCGTTGATGATCTGATCGCCGCTAGAGTGATAAGTTCAATGATTTAGGAAACAACGCCCTCTCAAATCGGTCGCACCTATCGGTGTGGCATAGGGAGGGTTTACCCAAAATTCATTAAAGTAAGATTGCCATTATGTCCAAAAACACTGATTTAATTGCCCAGTTTGAACAGGCGCTCTGCGACACTTACGCACTCTCCCACTCCACGCTCAATGACGAAGAGAACATGTTCGCTCTGGGTGTAGATTCCATGTTTCTTATGCGTATGGTGAGTCAGTTTAGACGATTAGGATGCAAGGTCAGCCTCAAACAGATTTACCAGCAAACCACACTGGGTGATGTGCGAGCTCTGCTCGGTTCATATTCCACAACGGGCAACGCTCTTGAGCCAAAAGCGCCCACTTCATCCTTCCCGTGCATGACAGATGGTCAGCCATTCCCAATGACCCCTGTTCAACACGCCTATTACGTGGGGCGCTCTCCAAATCAACCTTTGGGCGGCAATGGTTGCCATCTCTATCAAGAGTTTGATGCGGAGAAACTTGATCCTGACCATCTAGAACAAGCGTTAAACACACTATTAGAGCGTCACCCTATGTTAAGGGTGGCATTTCAAAATGATGGCATGCAGCGTTGGCTCGCGCCCACAGCACCACTTAAAGTGATTCGCCACAACTTAACAAACGCTACTGAAGAAGAAGTTGAAAACACACTGCTCGACCTAAGAGCTCGGCTGAGCCACCGTCCATTAAACGTCCAAGATGCTCAAACAATAGAGTTCCACTGCTCTTTGCTACCGCAAAATCGTTGCCGAGTTCACGCCAGCATAGATTTGCTCGTCATGGACGCAGCAAGCTTTAGTCTGTTTTTCAATGAACTGTCACTGCTACTCCAAGGCATGCAGCTGCCACCTTTAACCAAGCATTACGATTTTTGCAGCTATCTCGCTCAAGAAAAAATCGAACTTTCAGCTTCACGTCGAGCCGCTGCAACGTTTTGGGCCGAGCAAATTGATTCGTTACCCACCGCACCCAAATTGCCTCTAGCCCAAGAACCGAACCAGATCGGTAAACCGCAGTTTCACCGCCGAAGCCACATTCTAAGCCAACAACAGTGGGCCACATTTCAGCATCACGCCTCAACACATCAGATAACGCCAACCATGATGCTAGCGACTGCTTATTCAGCGGTGCTTTCTCGATGGAGCGGTCAAACTGATCTTTTGCTTAATTTAACCTTATTTGATTGCCATTCATTCAATGATGATGTGCAGCACCTGCTGGCCGACTTTACCAACATTCTGCTACTCGATATGCACCTAGAAGAGAAGAGTATCGTTGAGTTAGCACAGGCACATCAACAACGTTTCGCCGATATTTACGAACACCGACATCACTCCGGAGTTGAAGTTCTTCGTCAACTCAAAAAGCAGGGGACTCATCCACATGGCGCACCGATCGTCTTTACCAGTAACCTAAACCGCAGTCTGTTTGGCGATGACCTCGCCTCTCCTTTAGGCCAACCTGGTTGGGGAATTTCACAAACACCTCAGGTCTGGCTGGATTTTGTCGCCTCTAAACACCAAGAGGGCATCCTGTTGCAATGGGATAGTGTTGATACCCTATTCCCAGCCGGTTTCATTGACACCCTATTTACGGCGTTTATCCACTGTATTGAACACTTAGTTAGCGATGACGCCAATTGGGCACAGCCGTTACCTGATCTCTTACCTGAACAACAAAAGCAGTAAAGAAGAAAACGAACGCCTGCACCGACCACGCTACCAGAAGGTCTGCTTCATGAGCGGATCTTTGCTTATGCTGACCATTACCCCGCTAGACTCGCTATGGTGCATAACGAGCAAATGTTTAGCTTTGAGTCACTAACCTATCGTGCCAAATGCCTTGCGAATACATTAATCAACGCCGGTTTAGAAAAAGATGAACGGGTTGCGATCAGTATGGAAAAGGGCCCCGGACAAGTCATTGCCGCACTTGCGATCTTATACGCTGGGGGTATCTATGTCCCTATCGCTCCGGATCAACCCATCCTCCGTCGACAAGCGATAATCGATAGCGCAAACATCCGCTTTGTACTGCGCTGTCAGACCACACTGTCACACTACGAGTGGACATCAGCGACTCATTTCGAGTGGCAAGATGCAAGCCACTCACCGTTACTGTCTTCGCCGCATCAATGCGCACCAACGGACACGGCTTACATTATCTATACCTCTGGTTCTACTGGTACACCTAAAGGTGTCGTGATTTCGCATCTATCGGCACTGAACACATGCATCGACATTAACCAACGCCATCAGATAAACGAAAACGATCGCGTTTTATCCTTATCAGCACTGCACTTTGACCTCTCGGTATATGACATATTCGGTGTTCTATCAGCTGGTGGAGCGTTAATCATTCCGCTCGAAACACAACGCCGAGACCCTATGGCTTGGTCTACTCTAGTCGATAGTCATAAAGTCACGTTGTGGAACACGGTACCCGCCCTGTTTGATATGTTTTTAACTTACTGTGAAGGCATGTCACTCAACACACCCGCTCACCTTAATACCGTATTGCTTTCTGGAGATTGGGTAGACTTGTCCCTCCCCGAGCGTTACCGCAGATTCCAACCACAAGGCACCTTTAGTGCCATGGGTGGCGCAACCGAAGCTGCCATCTGGTCTAACGAATACTGGGTCGAGCAGGTCGCGGAGCATTGGCGATCAATTCCTTATGGTTATCCATTAAGCAATCAAGCATATCGTGTAGTGGATAGCGCCGGTCGTGACTGCCCTGATTGGGTCGTTGGAGAACTGTGGATTGGCGGTGTGGGCGTAGCACAAGGCTACTGGAACGACCCTGAGCGCACGGCTGCGCAATTTGTCGAGGATCACGACTCGATTACGGGTCTACATCAGCGATGGTATCGAACCGGAGATATGGGCTGCTATTGGCCAGATGGGACACTGGAGTTTCTCGGACGCCAAGACACCCAAGTCAAAGTCGGTGGTTACCGAATAGAGTTAGGTGATATTGACGCTGCACTTAACCGAATAGATGGTGTACGACATGGCGTTAGCCTAGCCTTGAGCACACAGGGCGGGAAAGATCGTCAACTGGAAGCCTTTGTCGTCACTGAAGGCGATTCGCTGTGTGAGGTTGCGACACCTGCTGCTAATCTTCCTAGCAGTTATAAAGACCTGTTTCCCACCAGTAGCGCTTCGGCTGATCAAGTTGAAACAGATCAAGTGGCTCGTTTCCTCCAAAACCATCTTTTTGCCACCATATCGGCTAATCAAGAGCCATATTCACTCGAAACATGGTCTCATTCCTACGGAGTCATTGAGGTCTATCAACCACTATTTTCGCAGTGGTGGTCATTACTTTGCCAACATGGTTTGGCGGCACAATTGGAAAGCGATTATCAGCTAAAAGCACCTGTCACTACGTATCCAAACGAGTTTGAAACGGCTGCCGATTTTACTCAAGCAAGTGAATTGCTCAAAGCGATAATGACCGGAGACACATCTGCGAGTGCGTTATTAGATAGCCCGCTATCACCAGAAGCACTGTTAACTCAAAATCCAGCTTTCCAGGCTCAAATCATCGCGATTTCAAACGCGGTATCTCAGTTATCAGCTCAACTTGGTCGCCCTGTCATCCTTGCCGAGTTCGACTCGAGGAGCGGACGTGTCGCCGAAGCACTACTGGAGGCATGCGGCCCAAAGACTGTCGAATACCATGCAATGGATGCCTCTTTATCTTTGGTTCAATCAGCCACAGATAGATTGAGTCGTTTTTCACACGCTCACGTTCATCATTGGGATGGTAACGATCAGCACCCCTTGTGTGCAAAGTGCGACATCGTGCTAATCAACAATGTACTTCACCGAGTGACCAAGCCACAAAACGTTCTCAGCAACGCCCAAAAACTGGTCACTTCGCAAGGGTTGATGATCGTACTGGAAATATCAACACTTGAAGATGGTGCGCTGATCAGCGCTCAAGTCATCCAACCTGAGTTGTCTGCACTGCCAACCCAGAGCGAACTACTATCTCTGTTTGAAAACAACGCACTGCGCGTAGAACAGACATTAGACCACTCACCATTTATCGGCTATGCCCTGCGTAATCAATCGCCAGTACTGATTGCCAATAGTGAACGCCTAAAAGCCAAACTGAGCGAACATTTACCGCCATATATGCTGCCCAAGCGTATTCACTTCCTGAGCTCGCTTCCATTGAGCGCAAACGGAAAAGTCGATCGCAAGCAGCTATCACAACATGGTGCACCAGCCGATGAAAAAACGCCGCTGGAATCTCCCCTACAAACTGATAACGAACGCATTGTGGCCCAGGTATGGCACTCACTTTTCCCTAAGCAAGCGATAAACCGCTCTAGCGATTTCTTCCTATTGGGGGGAGACAGCTTGATGGCAACACGCTGCATCGGAGAACTGAAAAAACTCGGTTATATCGGCGAGCTTACCGATCTCTTCACTCACACCAGCTTAGAAAGCTTTGCTCTAAAACTATCGCCGACCAAGGTTCAACAGCAGCTCGAAGAGTTAATACCAAACCCAGAAGAGCGCTATAGACCATTCCCTATGAACGAAGTCCAACAAGCGTATTGGATTGGTCGTCAATCTGGTTTTGCTCTCGGTGAGACCAGCGCTCAGTTCTTTGTCGAATTCCGCGTCGCCAAGTTTGATGCCTCACGTTTCAACCACGCCATCAACTGTTTGATAGAGCGCCATGATGCGTTAAGAACAGTGATACGTAATCACCTGCAGCAAGTGTTAATTTATGTTCCAACCTTCTCCATTCGCTGCCACTCTTTTGCCGATATTGATTGTGACGAAGCCAACCTGCTCCGCACCGAGTTATCTCACCGAGTTAATGATCCCGCGTTTTGGCCACTGTTCACCGCGGAAGCGATAGTATCGCCCAATCAGAGTGATGCGCGACTGTGTATCGGATTAGACAACATGATGCTTGATGGATTGAGTATGCAGATTTTCTTCTCAGAATTAGAAGCGCTGTATCTAAATCCACAAGTGACGTTGCCTGAACTTGAGCTTACATTCCGTGATGTTATCCAATGGCAGCAAGCACACCGCTCTCCTCACGCTGAGCAACAGGCAAAAAGTTACTGGCAAACCCAGTTGAAAGCGCTGCCTGCAGCCCCAGCGCTACCTTTACAAGCGGATCCGGCAACTTTATCTCGCACTAGGTTTATCCGAGCTTCCGAGACTTTATCAGCCGAAGAATGGCAAGCGCTGAAAGCACAAGCAAGCCAATATCAGCTCACTCCTTCACTCGTTCTAATGGGCGCTTACGCGGCTACCTTAGCGGCATGGGGGCGTCAGTCATCGTTGACTCTGAACTTAACTCTGTTTGATCGCCCTGATGTGCACCCTCAGATTGGCCAAGTGTTAGGTGACTTCACCACACTACTATTATTAGCTTGGCATAGTGATTCTAGCTGGCTTGATAGCCTTAAGCGTTTGCAAAACCAATTAGCCCAAGACTTAAAACACAACAAAGTGTCGGCAGTTTGGGTGATGAGAGAACTCGCTAAACAACAGCAACTGTCTAACGCAAGTATGCCGGTAGTCTTTACCAGTGCGCTTGGTACCTCCGATGGCAACTTTTTGTCTAACAAAGGGTGGCTAAAACCTGTTTGGGGCATCTCTCAGACCCCACAAGTTTGGCTCGATCATCAAGTGTACGAGTCAGAAGGACAACTGTGTTTGAACTGGGACGCAGTGGAAGCATTACTGCCTCAAACCCTGCTCGATCAAATGTTTGGTCAATATATTGAGCTACTGAAAACATTGGCAAACCAACCGCAAAGCTGGTCTCAAACGATCGATAAACTGCTCTCTGGTGATACGCCATCACTACCACCATCTGTCGCCTATCCCACCGCTCAACGCCTTGTGCCCCAAGCAATACAACGACAAGGCGAGCCAGAAAAGATTCAACGGATTCAGGCAGCATTTCAGCAGATTGTCTCAGCGCCGATTGGCGAGAACGACAACTTTTTTGATGCAGGGGCCAGCTCATTACAGCTAGTACAACTTCATGGGCTATTAACCCAACAAGGCGACACACTCTCAGTGACGGATCTGTTTACCTATCCTTCACCCGCCTTACTTGCAAGCTCATATCTAACGTCGGTAGAGCAAGTTGAGCCAAATACCGACCGAGAACAACGCCAACAGAGACAAGCTCTGCGCAAACTCGCACGCCGAAAACGCGTTAACTAAAGACTATCTCGAGGTGAGCTCAATGCTGGGCTGACACTCGAATTTAGAGGATGATCATGGATAACAATAATTTGTATGATAACTGCGACCCCATTGCGGTCATAGGTATGGCGTGTCGGTTCCCTAAAGCGCCAAACATCGACGCGTTTTGGCATAACCTGTCCAATGGTCTATCAGGCCAATCCTTCTTCAGTGATGAAGAGCTTCAAGCCGCTGGCGTGGATGCAGATGTACGCCAATGCGAACACTTTATTCCAAGTGGTGCGGTCATTGACAACCCAGAGTACTTTGATGCCAGCCTGTTCGGCTACTCGCCTGCAGAAGCGACATCTATCGACCCGCAGCAACGTTTGTTCTTACAAAATGTATGGCACGCACTTGAGCACGCGGGTTATGCGCCCACTCAAGCACCATCGAAAACCGGTGTCTTTGGTGCGGTGAGATCCAGCACTTACCCGTCATTTAAAGCTTTCGACGTAACTCAAGTTGGTCAAGTGAAAGGACTACAAGCTCTGCTCGGTAACGACAAAGATTACCTTGCCACTCGAGTCGCGCATAAGTTCAACTTCACCGGACCCGCTTTCACGGTTCAAACCGCATGCTCCAGCTCACTGGTTGCAGCGCATCTCGCCTGTGAAAGTTTACGCTCTGGTGAGTGTGATATGGCGATTGCTGGCGGTGTTGCAGTGTCATTTCCGCAAGTATCGGGATACGAATATCAGCCCGGCATGATTTTCTCCCCTGATGGTTTGTGTCGCCCTTTCGATCAGCAAGCGAATGGCACCTTTGGCGGGCATGGTGTCGGCAGCGTAGTGTTAAAACGCCTTGATGATGCGCTTAACGCGGGAGATACCGTCCTTGCCGTGCTGCGTGGCAGCGCTATTAATAATGATGGCAAAGAGAAAGTTGGCTTCACCGCACCTTCGGTCAATGGCCAATCTCAAGTTCTGAGTGAGGCTCTTCATCTTGCAGACATTCATCCAGATGACGTTGAGATGATTGAAGCGCACGGAACCGGAACTAAGCTTGGTGATCCTATCGAAGTCACAGCGATCAAAAGTGCTTATCAACGCAGCTCTGACGCACCTATGTGCCGACTAGGCTCTGTGAAAAGTGGTCTTGGTCATTTGGATACAGCGGCAGGCATTGCTTCATTGATTAAAGCTGTCTTGTCGGTTTCAAGACAAAAAATTCCAATGTCATTGAACATCAGCCAACCCAATCCAGAGCTGCAGCTTGAGGGTTCAGGATTTACCCTAGCGACTCAAACTGTCGATTGGCTGACTCCACTGCGCACCGCCGCGGTCTCTTCTTTTGGCATGGGAGGCACCAACTGCCATATGCTGGTTCAATCTTCACCGCAACAAACCCGACCAGAGCAGCCTGTCACGAAAGAGAGAACCGATATCCCGTTGCTGCTCTCTGCCAATTCGTCCAAATCTCTTCGTCAGCTGGCGCAAAGCTACAGTAGCTACTTGAACCAACACCCTGCTGCAGACAATATCGCCTATTCAGCTTTATCCTCGCGCGCACTCGATTTACCCTACCGATTAGCCGTTACCAATGTAGCCCACGCCGAATCGACGCTCAGTGCATTTGCACAATCTGGCGAAGCTTCATCCGAGCTAGTCACAGGTATCGCCCAATCTCGAGCCCGACTTGCATGGACATTCACAGGTCAAGGCAGCCAATTTGGCGGCATGGGCGAAACTTGGTACCACACCAGCGACGCTTTTCGTCAGAGTATCGACCTGAGCCAGAGCTACTGTCGAGACAAACTCACCGCGCCTTTGACTGAGATTATGTTTGGCTCAAGTCGCGATAAGTTAGCTCACACCGATGGAACCCAAGTCGCTATTGTCGCATTTGAGCTCGCACTGGCTGCGCACTGGCAAGCTAAAGGTCTAACCCCAGATGTTGTTTTAGGCCATTCCGTGGGAGAGGTCTCGGCATGCGTCGTTGCCGGATATCTAAGTCATCAACAAGCGATTGAACTGGTGATTGAACGCGGTCAACAAATGCACCAATGCGCTCAGCAACATAACGGGGCAATGCTTGCCGTATTCGCCCCACTTGAACAGCTCAATGGGATCCCAGCACTTGCCAAGCTCGATAGAGCCGCACATAACGGTACGGCGCATTGGGTATTCTCTGGAGATATCCAAGATATAGAACATGCCTGTCACGAGCTTGAACAGGCTAACCTAACGTATCGACAGCTCGAAGTCCCCTGCGCGGCACACTCTCGACATCTTGACTCGATGCTGGACTCATACACCAATTTCACTCGCCAACTGACGCCTACTCAAGGGCGAATCACCCTGATTTCTGGCGTGACAGGAAAAACCATCAACTCTGTCAACGAACTCAGCCCCGATTACTGGGCACGTCATGTCAGAGAGTCGGTTCAATTTAGACCAGCAATCGAGCAGGCACTAGCGTTAGAGTGTCAGGTCTTCATGGAGATGGGACCAAAACCTCACCTCACCTCAATCGGTCGCCGTGAACAGTGGACCTCTCCTTGTGCATGGCTCCACGCAGAAGAAGATAACATTGGCTGCGCGCTGTACACCTTGGGGGTAGATGCTCCATGGAAGCAAGTGTTCAACCTAACAGGTCAACGTTGTGACTTGCCGCTCTACGTGTTTGATGAGCAAGCATATTGGGTCGAGACAGAGCAACCAATTAAAGCGCCTCAATTAGCTGAATCAGAATCCGCAATCATTCCCCCAGTCGACCCAATGACACTGCGCTGCGCTGTGATTCAAGACTTCCTGAGATCGTGCGTAAAACAAGCCCCGTTAAGCCTGATTAACATCCTTCGGGGAGGACGAATTTTACCGCGTCATCGGCACCATATTAGGGCTCTATTAGATCTCTTGGTCACCCAAGGCTACTACCACAAACAAGGCGATGTGTGGCTACCATCTCAATCACTACTATTGCCTAGCGCTGATGTTGTCACTCAACGCTGGTTAGCAGAGACCAGCGCTGACGACAAGGCCAGTGTTGAACAATATTGCCAGCAGTTATTGTCGTTAAGTCCACAATTGCCAAACTTACTGCGCCAGCTAAACCATGTGGCAACTATAGAGGCACAGTTAGCGCCATTGCTCACAGGGCAGAGCTTCGAATCAGCACCCACCCAGAGCAACAGCAGTTGGCAAGACGTGCATGCCAACCTCAGCTATCAAGACTGGTCTTCACTTAGTGAGCAACAGGATTTGCCCACTGCGATTCACCATAAGTGTTCTCAACTCTTGCCCATATCCCCAAACGTTGACCTATCGGTGTCTGACACTTACCCAGTTAAAGAATTATCGCGCGTTGCCATCTGCCGATTGAACAAAATGTGGGGGCAAGATATCTACGACCTGCGCGCTCAAGCCCCCCAAGGTCATTGGCAGTGGCTAGCTCGGATCCAACCTCAAACAGCGAACAACGATGACTCGCCAGAGCTACTCCCTTCGCCACACAACCGTTACCAATGGCAAGCGACCCCTGTTGAATCCGACCGTCAGGTAAACTTAGTGACCGCTGAACAAGTGACACTAGCCTGTACGTCAACAGGCACTGTCCACCAAATCACACCAGAGCAAGGGTTAATTGTTTTGCCTGCAACCTCTCTCTCCGAGGCCAATACATCTGAAACCATCACTCAGCTTGCTCACACCTTAAGCCATAGCCCGGATCATTTATGGATTGTGGTTTGCGGCGCAATGAAAGTCTCAGCTAACGATGATATCGCACCGCTAGCAACCGCCTTGCACTCACTCATACGCGTCGCCCGTAGCGAATATCCAAACAAGCAATTTTTTGTCTTGGATACGAAGGTTAGCCAACCACAACAGATTGCAGAAATATTGGCGGCTGCACCCTTCTCTTGTCATCACGATCTCGCTTATCGTGATGGTCAATATTGGGCATACCAACTCAAACATGCTCAAACCCACGACGACTCAATTCCACCTCGTTGGTTTAATGCACAAAGCGCTCACCTCATTACTGGCGCAATGGGAGGTATTGGTCGCTTAGTGATTCGCTGGCTGGCTCTTTCTGGCGTCAAACATATCTTAGCTCTAGGGCGACAACAGCACGCTGACTGGACTGAGTTTTGTCGTCAAATGGCCGAAATTGGCTGTCATATCGAGACACATATAGTCGATTTAGCGGTCGATGGTGAGCTAACTCGCCTACTCGAACAGATAGCAGGCAAACAGCCTATCGCCGGCGCGATTCATGCAGCAGGTAACCCTCATCATGGTCTCATTGAGCAGTGGGATTCTTGTGAAGCAGAGCGTCTAACTCGCGTTAAAGCGCAGAGTTTCGTCACCCTCTACCAATGGCTAGAAGCGCAGCGCGCCAACTACCTGATCGGTTTCTCTTCTGTCGCGACTCTCGGTGCGCCTGGGCAAGGGCTATACGCCGCTGCCAATGGGTTTATTGATGGTTTTGCACAATCTCATCAAGCGAATAAACAGTGCCACGTTATGAGTCTGGCATGGGGAGCATGGGATCGCATTGGCATGACAAGCAGTGATAGCTTGATCGCCCAACTTGGCCAACAAGGCATGTACACCATATCGCCAGCAGAAGGTCTATGGCATTTGAGTCAAAGTCTCCTTATGGGTGCGGAACATGCATTTGCTATGAACGTCAGTCCAAACTCAGCTCAATTTGCCAAGCATTTTAGATTGGCATCTCAATCCAGTAACAAGCCGTCAACCCAGCCTCTACCAGTTGAAAAGATCGAGATAAGCAGCTGGCTTCAAGACCGCGTGCGATACCAGTTAGGCTTGGCGAAAAACTATCGCCTTGAGCCTCAACAAGATCTGTTGCAGTTAGGAATGGATTCGCTGCAATTCCTAGATCTCAACGCAGCAATTCAAAAGCAATTTAATATTAAGCTTACCGCAGAAGAAGCCTACCAAACGATGACTGTGCATGGGCTAGAAGCATTGATTAATGCTAAGAGCCAAGATGCCAAACCGCAATCGACACTGACTTTTGCTGTTCAACCAGATCAAAAACACCTGCCGTTCCCACTGACCCCGATTCAGCACGCCTACTGGGTAGGACGAGAGTCTTGGGTGCCTTACGGGGGCATTGCGTGCAATGTTGTGTTCGAGTGGGACTTATCACACGCCCATTTTGATATCGAGCGACTTGAGGCCGCTTGGAATGCCCTTGTTCAGCGTCACGATATGCTAAGAATGTCGGTATTGCCTACCGGTGAGCAAATCATCTCAGCCGAAGTACCGAACTATTCTTTTACTCGTCATGATTTGTCTGATTTAACGGATGATGCCAAGGCCAACGCGCTGGAAGAAACTCGGCAGACCATAAGCAAACAAGTACGCCCTGCCAGCCAATGGCCGTTATTTGAAGTTCGTATTAGTGAGCTGACACCATGCGAGTATCGACTTCACATGAGTTTAGATTTACTCCAATTTGATGTGCAAAGCTTCAAGATCATGATGGACGATCTCAATCGAGCCTACCAAGGTGAAGCATTGCCAACATTACCCTTATCATTCAGAGATTACGTGGTTCACGAACAAGCGTTAAAAGATCAACCTGAATGGCAAGCCTCATGGAATTACTGGCTAAATCTTATTCCGTCGATTCCCAAGGCGCCGATGTTACCGTTGGAAAATGTCGCTGATTCGCACACACCAACATTTGTCACTCGTAAAGGTCGTTTAACAAAACCTCACTGGACAAAATTAAAAGCCCATTGGCTGCAAGCGGGTATCACACCGTCTGCCGGTTTGCTGACCTTGTTCTCACGCTTGCTGGCGAAGTGGTCTCAATCAGCCGCTTTTACCCTCAATATGACCTTCTTCAACAGACAGCCATTTCATCACGATGTGCAAGATTTGATTGGCGACTTTACATCGGTGCTACTGATGGATTTCGATTGGTCTCAAGACCTCGATCTGACACAGCAAATGTCTCGGACTCAGGAGACACTCTGGACGCGCCTAAGCCACAGCCAAGTGAATGGCGTTGAAGTTATGCGAGAGTTGGCAAAATACCGCAAATCTCAAAATCAGCTGACAGAGCAAGAAGCGGCATTACCCATGACTCCGGTTGTTTTTACTAGCATGCTTGGTATGTCGATGGATGGTAAGGACATTGAAAAAGCCATGACCCATCTATTTGGTGATCCTGTCTACGTGCTCAGTCAAACGCCTCAAGTTTGGCTGGATCATCAAATCATGGAAGTCGATGGTGAGCTTAAGTATCACTGGTATTGCATGGATGGCGTCATTGCACTGGATGTGATTGACGAGATGTTCGCCCAATACGCTCAATGGTTGGATGAAATTGCCCAAGCACCTGACAATTTCCAACGCAACCTATTGATTTCAGTAGTTGAGCCAACGTCTTATGCGGCGACTCTCCCTGAAATCACACCAGCAGTTGAAAAAGAAGTAACCAGCGCTTGGTCCTATTTGGAGCACCAAGCATTGGCAGGTCTTTGGGCAACCCTGCGCCAGCACCAACTGTTTACTCAGCCTGAGCAGCGTTTCAGCCATTCTCACGTTGTTCAAGCGCTGAGTGCTGCGCCAAAACATCATAAATTAGTCCAGCTGTGGCTAGACCAATTAGTTAGAGAAGGTCTACTTCAGGTAGAGAATAACCTTTATGCGTGGCATGGAAACGAGCTCGTTGCACCACTGGTTGAATTGCCCAACAAAAACTGGTGTCAACAGTTGTCACACTATCTCGCTACGTCGCTTCAAGCGCACAGTGAGTTATTAAGTGATCATATGTCCGCGCTCGAGATCTTGTTTAAAGATCATCACGTGACGGATGCACTGTATAAGACAAACCCTTCACTGACATTGCTAAACCAAGGCCTGGCAAACCTCATCACAAGGTTAGGCGAACAAAAGGAGGCCGCGCTGAAAGTCCTCGAGGTGGGGGCAGGCACGGCGGCAACTTCCACTGTGATTCTTGACCATAGTGCCTCTCACATAGAGCACTATCGCTTTACAGACATTTCGCACGCATTTTTGAATGAGGCTAAACAATCCTTAGCAAAATACAGCCAAGTTGATTTTGGCTGGCTAGATATCAACCTTGATATCGAACCAGAGCTACACCTTGTTGATGGCTACGATGTCATTGTCGCCGTTAACGTTCTCCATGATGCTAGCGATCTACCCAAAACCTTAGCTCGTCTAAAACAAGCACTCGCCGCAAACGGGCATCTACTACTTATCGAAGCAACCGACCAATATAGCCCGATGCAACTGGCGACAGTTGGCTTTATTGAGGGAATCAACGCCTTTAGCGATTTTCGTTGCCAAACAGGAAGTGCGATGCTCAATGCTACGGACTGGCAGTCCCTACTTAAGCAGCAAGGCTTTGCAACCCAGTGTCGTTACCCAAACAGTGACAGCTCGGTATTACGTCAACATTTATTCTTGGCTCAGGCCAATAGTAGTCAGGCTTTAGTCGCTAAACCTTCTCCATCGCTATCCGTTGAGAATGATGAGGTTCATGCAACTACTGCAGCACTAAAATGCATGCCAAAGCAAGATCAACGCCTATCACATATCACGCAAATTTGGTCATCAATACTCCAACAAGAGGTCAATCTGGATACCGATTTCTTCCAAAGCGGCGGCGACAGTCTGATGGCGACCAAAATGATCGTCGAGGTCAATAAGCAACAACCCGATCAAGTCAGTTTGCAACAGATATTCGAGCACCCAACACTCAAACAGTTCTGCCAAGCATTAGCGGAGAGTTGTGAGGCTAAACCCTGTGATGAGGCAACGGAGCCTCAAGATGAGATCAGCGAAATAGAACACATCTGGCAGCAACTGCTCGATCAAACAATCAACCCCGACACAGACTTCTTCCAATCAGGTGGAGACAGTTTGATGGCGACCAAGTTGATCGTTCAACTCCAGCAAGTGGGATTTGAAAGCGTAACGCTGCAGCATATCTTTGAGCACCCTGTTTTCGCGAACTTCTGTCAACAGTTATCTAAACAAGATATCGATTCAACCAATCAACAGCATGAGGCTAGTCGAGACTACCCACTGACTCCACTGCAAAACGCCTATTGGCTTGGTGAGAGCCGCCTTTTCTCACTCGGCCAAGGCATCGCTCATTTTTATGCTGAGTTAGAGATCAAAGACCTAGACTACGCCGCGCTTGTCGATGGTTGGAATCGTCTGGTCAGCCACCATGATCAGTTACGCGGAGAAATCCGCGAAGGACGCTATTGTATCTTGCAACAAGTACCTCACTATGAGCCAAGCTATGTTGATCTCTCCAGCAGCAGCGAGTCCGACACAACACGATACTTAACCCAAGCTCGCAACCGAATTGCGACTCAAGGTGTGTCTACCGATCGTTGGCCTCTGTTCGACATCAACATCATCCGCATCGATGAAGAGACCCACCTACTTCATCTCGTGATTGATTTAGTGGTAGCAGACGGAAAGAGCCTCAATTTGCTGTTCCAACAATGGCAACAGCTGTATCAAGATCCCGCTACGCACCTTGATACCCCAGCAATTACCGTCGCTCAATACTTAGAGAACAAAGCAGCGCAAAGTGTTGGTGAAGATGGGTTAGCCGCTCAACAATACTGGAATCAACGCCTGCCAAGCCTCCCGGATGCCCCTGCACTCCCATTAGCAGAGACAAGGGGAGACGTTTTAGATCAAGGAGTATTTACCCACCGTCTATCTGCAGAGCGCTGGAATCAACTGCAACATCAAGCATTTAGCCATAATGTTCTGCCTTCCATGGCAATGCTTGCCACATTCTGCTTAGTACTGCGCCGCTGGAGTGAGACAAAACACTTTTCGTTGAATGTCCTGCACGGCAATCGACCGGCGAGCAGCCCTGAAATCGCCAATCTGGTAGGAAACTTTTCAACCACATCAATGTTAGAGGTGGATGTATGTGAAGAGCCTGCGTTACTTACTCTTATCCAACAAATTCAACAGCGAATGTCAGACGACCTAGCGCACGTTCAGTTTGATGGTCAAGATGTATTAACGGAGAAAAACCGACTCAATCGTAACTTCAGCGCCGGTATGCCTATTGTCTTCAATGATACAACTTCTGTTGGTCAACACAGCTCGCTCACTTTAGGAACGCTGCGTGACTTTGGTGCTCAAACACCACATGTTTACTTAGATGCGATGTTAATTTCCTCAGCGTGCGGTGGGGTCGACATCAAATGGACGGTGCAGCATGATCACCTTAAGGCAGGCGTGTTTGATGCCATGTTCCACGCCTATATCAATGCCGTGGAGTCGCTGCCAACTCGCAACTGGCTTGATGTTCTTTGCCTCAACCTGCCTAAAACGCAGCAGAAACGTCAACAACACACTCACATTGTCCAGACGAAGGCGTCGCCTCATTCAACGCCGCAAACACTGCTTGATATGATCGCCGAGGGTGTCGATAGATATCCCGACAACATTGCTATTCAACAAGGTGAGCTTTTACTGACCTATCAAGACGTTTGGCACGCCTCAAAAGTACTTGCATCGCAGATTGTCGAACAAAATGATGACTCGCGTTTAGTCGCTGTTGTGATGGACAAAAGTTGGCAGCAAGTGGTCGCGGTGATGGCGATATTAATGGCAGGAAAAGCCTATCTACCTATTGATGCTACATATCCTCAAGCGAGAATTGATGCCTTACTCGAACAAGGAGAAGTCACCCAAGTCATTGCACCAAAAGAGTTAGCGAAACAACTCAAACCATACCACGTGCTAACGCCATCTCTCAACCAGCAAGATGTGGCTACATTCCAGCCCCTGACGCTACATCCAACCGATTTAGCCTATGTCATCTTTACGTCTGGCTCTACTGGGCAACCCAAAGGGGTGATGATGGATCATCAAGCGGTTATCAATACCTTAGTGGATATTGAAGCTCGCTTGAATCTCAATGAGCAAGACAAGGTGTTGGCAATCTCAGCCCTCAATTTTGACTTGTCCGTGTTTGATCTGTTCTCGACTTTGCATTGCGGTGCGTGCTTAGTGATACCTGAGATATCTCCAGCTCAAGATCCCGACGGCTTAATCACACTGGCTGAACAAGCGCAGATCACCATATGGAATAGCGTCCCCGCTTTTGCTCAGCTATTGACGGATGGCTTGAACTCTCGCAACACAGCTCTGCCCTCTTTGCGTAACATAATGATGAGTGGTGACTGGATCCCGGTATCACTACCGGATCAGCTCAATCTCGTTGCTCCTAACGCTAAGCTACTTAGCCTTGGCGGCGCTACAGAGGCCGCTATTTGGTCAATTGCCTATCCGATCAAAGGCAGCTATGTGCATCGAAGTAGCATCCCTTATGGGCAACCGCTAACAAATCAAAGCTTTTTCGTCTTAGACAGCGAACTTAATCCATGCCCAGATTGGATTACAGGTGAGCTATATATCGGCGGTTTAGGGTTATCACTTGGCTACTGGCAAGATGAAGCCAAAACAGCTGCCGCCTTCATCACTCACCCGCAGAGTGGCGAGCGGTTATATAAAACCGGCGATCTGGGACGTTATCAATCTGATGGCAACATAGAGTTTTTAGGCCGTAATGATCATCAAGTGAAGATCAACGGCTATCGAATTGAGTTAGGGGAAGTGGAAAATACCCTTCGTCATTGCCCAATCAGCGGATTAGAGGAGCGTCTTCAAAGCGTGATCGCTGCGCCGATAACCGTTGAAGATGGAAGCGCGCGCTTGGTCGCCTACACTGTCTGCTCCCAGCGCCAAGCTCAAGACACAGAGCAGCTACTCCAATATGCAAGGCAGACTCTGCCGACCTATATGTGTCCAGTGCAGATAGTGCCACTTGACTCCATCCCATTAACAATAAACGGCAAAGTAGATCGAAAAGCGCTGCCTGCGCCTAAGATTGAGATCAGTGTCGACGCGCGCCCTCCATTAACCAGCACCGAACAGCAGATTGCTCAGATCTGGGATGATTGTTTACAACAGTCTGCCACCCCGGCCAACCAAAGCTTCTTTGAGCTAGGAGGCAACTCATTGGCGGCAGTACGTGTGATTAGTCGAATCAATACAGAGTTAGGCGCGCAACTGACTGTTGGGCAGCTCCAGTCTCATGACACCATTGAACGCTTAGCCTCTATTCTTGAGCAGCAATTCGGTGATGAAGGCTCAAGCCCAGTGCTCCTTACCTCGGCTGAGCACCAGCACCCTGCTCTATTTATCGTCCATCCAATAGGGGGGCACTTACTCAGTTACCAGCCTCTCGCCCAACACTTGAGTCAGGTTAGCTTATACGGATTAGCCTTCCCGAATATGGAGACAGACCAAGAGTCATGGGATGTGCAGCAGCTAGCCCAGTACTATATCGAGCAAATTAGAGACATTCAGCCACACGGGCCGTATCGCCTTGCTGGTTGGTCATTCGGTGGCATCGTCGCTTATGAGATGGCCTATCAACTCACCCAACAGAGCCTAGAGGTTGAAGCGTGTATCTTAATTGACAGTTACAAGCCAACGACTCGAAAGGAGGCGATGTCTGCTCAAGAGATACGTCACCATTTCTATGCTGATGTTATTGGCCGTTTCCCGCAACTTACTCAAGCGGATACCCCAGATCTATCGACAGATTCATCGCTTTGTACCCATCTTTCTGCGGCGTTTAGTCAAATCGTCGCTATCGGTGATGTCACTACTGATAGCGTCCAGCGATTACTCGACATATATCGCCACAACCTATCAGCCATGCTGTCATATGTGGTACCAAACTTACACTCAGTTCCCACCACGCTGATAGCCGCAAGTCACAACAATCACTTGGACTTTATGAGTTATCAAGATCCTAAGATTGCACGCTGCACTCATCATGGCTGGAAAGACTATTGCGATCTAACCCTTCATCACGTCAGTGGCGATCACTATACCTTGCTGCAAGAACCCCACGTTAATCAACTGGCTAACACGCTTGGTTCCTTGCTTCAGTTCGCACCCAAGCAAGATTGGAGTTCGCAACCATCTACCACGGAAACCCTAGAAAATGAATAAAGCCCAAAAAGTCATTATTGTTGGCGCCAAGTTTGGGGAGTTGTACCTCAACGCTTTTATCGACCCAGCTGACAACTTACAACTGGTGGGGCTGCTCTCAACGGGCAGTGCCCGCTCACAAAGTCTTGCCGATGCCTTTGGCATTCCCTTATATCAAAACGTCTCTGACTTACCGCAAGATATCGATATCGCGTGCGTTGTCGTTCGTGCTTCTGTCATTGGCGGCACGGGTAATTTACTCGTAGAAGAGCTATTGCAACGTGGCATAAACGTCATTCAAGAGCACCCAGTGTCAGTACAGGAAATGACTCGTCATCAGAGCGTCGCTGAGCAGCATCAGGTCCACTATTGCGTAAATTCCTTCTACGCAGCCTCTGCCGCGGGACAAGCTTGGCTGTCCCGCGCTCAACATATAAATCAACACATGGGCCACCCTGCAAGCTATGGCAACATAACGACTAGCCGACAACTCCTGTATTCGACATTAGATTGGTTGCTGCAAAGCTTAGGTACAGAAGCAGATACATTGACACCGGAACTGCTCAGCCAGCAGCCGCAATTTGATGTGATTAATCTCCATTCAAAGCATGGTCACTATCTCTTACAGCTACAGAACTATCTGGATCCCCGAGACCCTGACATGCACAGCTTAGCCATGCACCGAATGATGATAGGTTGGCCAACTGGCTACTTATCTCTCGCCGACAGCTATGGCCCGGTAACTTGGACACCTGTATTGCACGCCAAAGATCACCAAAATGACCACCTCAGTATCTATCAACGTGCTGGAGCCGCTGACAGTGATTACTTGCATGCGCCCACAACACAGGTTCTATATCAACAGGACGCGTCACGACTCGATACCTTTGAACTATTAGGCCCTGAAGGGGTAAAGACCACACTAAACAGGTTCGCACGCAAAATTGAAGGGCAATCTGGTGCGCCATCGCTCTCTTTCGCTCATCAGCAAAACGTCGCCCATCTTTGGCAAGCGATTTTAGCCTTATGCGGACCAGTCAAAGAACGCAAACTGCAATCTGCTACTGCGATTCATTTTGCTACCGGAGGTGACGCGTGAGCACACCAATCTCATTCAAACCCTTATGCCAGCGAGGAAACAGCGTTAATGAGCTGTGGGTTCTCTGCCCCTTCGCTGGCGGAAGTCACAGCGCTTTCAGCAGTTGGAACTCTTTACCACAGCAGGTGTTACCGATGAATAGCCTCGTCCTTCTGGCAACCTATCCAGGACGTGACCAGCGTATGAAAGAGCGCGCGTTGGCGAGCATCTCGGAGATCGCTTGCGATCTATTTGACGCTCTGATGAAGTGGATCGCTTCCACGCCACACAACCACTCTCTACGCCTACGGATTTGCGGACATAGCATGGGAGCGCAAGTCGCCTTTGAAGTGTGTAAACATTTTGAGGAGCACTACGGCAATTCGACGCCAGTGTCGCAACTGGTTTTGTCTGGCTGTCATGCCCCTCACCTAAAAAGTCGACGGACACTGAGTCACCTTAACGACGACGATTTTGTCGAACAGTTAGTTGAAATTGGCAGCGGCAGTCCTGTGCTTAAAGAGCACCCTGAGTTACTCGTACTCTTTTTACCTATGCTCAGAGCAGATTTCGCCGCGACAGAAGCCTATCTAACGCTTCGGGGAAGTGGGCCAAAATTATCCCATACCCCCTGCACACTGCTATTTGGAGAGCAAGACCCCGAGGCGTGGTCTAGCGAAGTAGTCGCGTGGCAAGAGTGGCATACACGCCCAGAAATGACATCAATCTCAAGCCTTCCCGGCGATCATTTTTACATTACAGCTCAACCAACACTATTTATTCAGAGCGTGAGAAGCCACGCTCCTGATGCCTCTCGCGCATCTCGTCACCCATTTGGAGAACATCATTATGGCTAAGCCTACATTCACTCAATACCACACTCACACCATTACCCATCAGTGTGACCCTCAAACCTTAGCTACCGCGCTAAGCGGAGCTGAGTTTTGCCATGACTATGTGGTGTATGAGCATAACGGGGAATGGGCTATCGGCATCAACAAATTGCAACAGCTGACAGTCGACACACAAGGTAGGATCACAGACTTTACTGGCAAGGTTGACCAACCTAACCCCAAAGATCTCTGTGACGCGATTCATCAAGCTACCCAAGCACTGCCATGGGACGGCTGGCGCGTATTTGGCCGTGTTGATTTTGAGTTCAGTCATTTTGCTCACCAGCTTTCACACAAAATGACACATCGCAACCTACTCGAATTGTTCATCGCTCAGCACGACATTCGTGTGACAAATGATCAAGTCGTAATACGCACAGTCGACCCATCGTTCTTGCCTCACATAGAGCGAGTAATAGCCGAAGTCACCACACCTTTACCTGTCGCTGAACCGATAGCGTCATTGACGCAGGCTGACATCCTCAACCATGAGCAAATTCAACACGACTACCAAGCCATGGTTGCCGCAGCAGTAAAAGAAATCGTCGCAGACGACTACAAAAAGGTTATCTTGTCACGCTGTGCTACTCTTCCCGCGGTTATCGATATTCGTCGTAGCTTCATCTCTGGGCGAGGTAAAAATACACCAGCCCGCTCTTTCTTGCTCAAGTTGGGAGAGCTTGAAGCGTTTGGCTTTTCACCTGAAACCGTGCTTGAAGTCGATAACCTCGGTCACTTAAGTACTCAACCGTTGGCGGGGACTCGGTTCTTACCCGCCGACCCTATCGAAGCCGAACGTTTGAAAAAGGAACTCACTACAGATCCGAAAGAAATTGCCGAACACGCAACATCGGTCAAATTGGCGATTGAGGAACTTGAACAAGTGTGCGAGCAAGAAACCGTCAATGTTGCACAGTTTATGGAAGTCTCCGAGCGCGGTAGCGTACAACACTTAGCTTCGCGAGTAACAGGACAACTCGCGCAAGATAAATCGGCTTGGAATGCCTTTAAGGTTCTATTTCCAGCCATCACTGCCTCCGGAATACCGAAACGTGAAGCCATTGAGGCGATTACTCGCTATGAACCGACAAGTCGTGGGCTCTACAGCGGCAGTGTCTTAATTGCCGATCAGGATGGTTTTTTTGATGCTGCATTGGTGTTACGCGCAGCCTATAAGCGCCATTCACTATCAATGTTGCAGGCAGGCGCTGGCATCATCAGTCTATCTACGCCAGATCGGGAGTGGCAAGAAACCTGTGAAAAGATGGCTTGCGTCCTCGACCATCTGATTTTTGAAACCGCAATAAAGGACAAACAGTCGACCAATACTCAAGACAACCTAGAGGTGGAAGTATGACATCTCTCGGTGAAACAGCGCAGGTTAGCCCTGATCTAAAACAGCAGTACGCACAAGCAGGACTTTGGGAGAACGTGCCCTTGTGGCACTTACTGTGGTGCCACCTCCCTAAATTCGAGAATCGTATTGCAGTGAGAGATGACAAAGAGTCATTATCTTACAACGAGTTAGCGACTCAAGCCGATCAAGTTGCTGCCAGGCTGCTATCACAAGGCTGGACATCTGGCGATCATATCGTAATGCAGCTATCTAACTCTTGCCAGTTTGCCGTTACCCTGTTTGGCTTATTGCGTGCGGGCATCATTCCAGTCATGGCGCTACCAGCACACGGCTTAGTTGAAATAGAGCACTTTATGCGTATATCAAGCGCTAAAGGTTATATTGGCGAGGGCCTAAGTGGCCAGCAGATGGTAGATGCTCTGCAAAAACAGCCCGATCTCAAACTCTACTTGGTTGATCAAATCACTCAGCCTTACGCCTTGCCTTGTGTGCCAATACAGACTTTTAACCCTACTATCGTCAACCCAGAAACACCGGCACTGTTTTTAGTGTCAGGAGGAACAACCGGGCTGCCTAAACTGATTCCCAGAACACACAACGATTATCTCTACAATATTCGTTGCTGCTGCAATGCCAGCGAAGTGACGGAGGAAGAGATCTACCTTGTGGTATTGCCAGCCGCACATAACTTCCCCCTCGGTTGCCCGGGGTTCTTGGGGACTCTGTCATTAGGAGGAGAAGTCATCTTTACTCAGTTGGCGAGCCCTGATCACTGCTTTGAGCTAATCGAGCAATT
Organism: Salinivibrio sp. SS2; assembly: GCF_001722075.1. Classification (NCBI taxonomy): domain Bacteria; kingdom Pseudomonadati; phylum Pseudomonadota; class Gammaproteobacteria; order Vibrionales; family Vibrionaceae; genus Salinivibrio; species Salinivibrio sp. SS2. Next base: position 22,512 of record NZ_MEBP01000105.1, read on the forward strand.
TGGCGTAACCGCCACCGCCCTGGTACCCGCGCTCGCGCAACTTTGGACAGAGGCCACCCAATGGGAAGAGACTAATTTAACCAGTCTTAAACGTATCCAAGTAGGCGGTTCTAAACTTGCTTACAATAACGCAATAGAAATGCAAACCGCCTTTCCTGGTGCATTACAGCAAGTCTTTGGTATGGCTGAAGGTTTGATCGCGTGCACCCGCTTAACCGATCCACCAGAGGTGATCGCCTCTATGCAAGGTAAACCGGTTAGCTCTTGGGATGAAATACGCATTGTCGATAACGACGGCAATGATGTCGCGCTAGGAGAAGAAGGCGAGTTGTTAACTCGAGGTCCTTACACTCTGAGCGGTTACTATCGTGCCCCCGAACACAATGCCCGCTCATTTACTGAAGAGGGTTATTATTGCAGTGGCGATAAAGTTCGTATCAATGCCGAGCGATACCTTACTGTCACCGGCCGTATTAAAGACATAATAAATCGAGCTGGTGAGTGCATTGCCGCCGACGAAATTGAAGAGCAGTTATTGGCCCATCCCAATGTAACACAAGTGGCTGTGGTTGCCGTTCCTGATCCCCATCTTGGTGAACGTATTGGCGTTGCCGTGGTGGGACGCGGCGCGGCCATAACTCTTCAAGATCTGCGTCAGTTTCTCATTGGACAGAACCTAGCCACATTTAAACTCCCTGATGAGTTGATTCTGGTCTCAAGATTGCCGAAAACCGCGGTAGGAAAAATAGATAAAAAAGCCATACTGGGCCCTTCAGGTACCCCATGGCATAAAGGGTAAACTCACAGATAAAAGCCTTGCTACTAAGCAAGGCTTTTATTACTTGGTGTATCGTCCTGAAATGCGTTTACACATTGAGGACGAATTATCTTTAGCCCGTTCGACCCGCTTGCCACAACTCTTGGTAGCGCCCTTGTTCGGCAAGTAACGTACTGTGAGCGCCATGATCGGTAATTTTACCCTGCTCTAAGTAGTATATCGTATCAACGTCTTGCACTGTTTCTAAGCGGTGAGCAACCATAATCACTGTCTTGCCTTTAGATAACTGGGTTATCGCCTCTAACACCTCATTTTGAGAGGTCTCATCTAACGCTGAGGTTATTTCATCTAAAAGCAGAATTGGTGCATCATGCAGCAAAGCTCGAGCTATGGATACTCTCTGTCGCTCGCCTCCTGACAACTGATTGCCGTTCTCGCCAATCGGGCTGTCTAAGCCTTGTGGTAGACCCGCAACCAATGACGTTAGCCCACTCGCATCAATCGCTCGTTGTAACTCTTCACTGCTTGCTTTGGGTTTCGCGAGCAATAAGTTATCGCGCAAACTGCCGCCTAACAACTGAACATCTTGCGTGACATAGGAGATCAGTTTATACCAGTGATGCGTTCCCACTTCGTCTAGGCTAAGCCCACCAATTTGCACCGTTCCGAGAGTCGGAATATGAAAAGCAGCAATCGCATCCAGCAGACTCGACTTACCGGCTCCACTTGGACCAACAAAAGCGACGCGATCTCCTTGCGCTATTGAAACATTGACGCCATTGAGTATTTTCTGCCCATCTATAGCAAGGTGCACGTTATCAATCACGATATCATGACCAACAGGGGCTCGACCTTCAACGGTCTGTTGGGGTAGCTGAGCGAGCGCTAATAGGCGATCAGCCGCGTTAAGCATATAGCGAAGTAAAGCAGCATAGACCGTCATCCGCGTTAAAGGGCGGATACAAATGACACTGGCTACAATCACCACTATACACTCAGGCCAAGTCAGCTGATTAGAGTGCAAATACACACTCGCCAGCCCTAGGTTTGCTACTAGCGCAAGCTCAGTAATGAATGTAGCGCCCAAGACCCCTGTTCCACCAGCCCACTCTAACCCAAGACCGGCTGCTCGTTGCGCCTCGATCTTTTGACACAAAGGATCGGCGAGGCGCTCACTTTGACCGAAACCACGCAACATAGGTAAGCAATCAACATATTCAAGCAACCGACTTGAGACTTCACTATTCATGCGATGATGGTCTTTTGCCCGCTTGCTGAATGTTTTCTCAGCAAGAATTAAGGCCATTACAGCGACAACGAGTATCCCCAAGGTCACCAAACCTAGTAAAGGATGTATAACGCTAATCACAATCAACATGGCTAACGGAACCACCCATGCTGAGATAAAATCGGCTAACAAGTGGCTGAATATATCTTCAAACTGCTTAAGATCTGCAGTCAAAATTTTCATCTTGTCGCCTAAGCGCTTCCCTTTCAACGCAGAGAGCGGCTGCCTACGAATATCGTTCAGTAGCTGACTACGAAGACCATGAGTGATCTCATACGCGCCAAGAAAAGTTTGTTTGGCACTTTGACCAACCCACCATTGAAGCGCCACCACGCCAATGGCGATCGCGCCAACGACCAACCACGACATTGATTCTGGTGCTAATAACCAAAAAAACAGCATGCCAAACACTAATAGTGGCAAGGCTTCAACCACCAGCTTGCCGCCAAGTCCAATCCAGAATTGTCGTGCGCTGATACCACTATGACGGATCAAGAGCTGAATACTAGTCATGGTGATTCTCCCTTACTTCTCCAGCTTCCACTCGCAAGCGGCGATCAACGTGCTGAACGCGCCCAGCTCGGTGGCTAATGATTAATTGAATCTGCTTAGGATGATAATGGCGCAAACCTTCCAGAACTGTTTGCTCACAGATTTGGTCAAGATGTGCGGTTGCTTCATCTAATATCAAAACTGGAGTCTTAGCCAGCGCAGCCCTAACGATCGCGAGTCGCTGCATCTCACCACCACTGAACAAACGCTGAGCTTCTCCAATTGGCGAATCTAAGCCGCAAGGCAAATCTTTGACTAATTGTTTAAGTCCAACAAGCGATAGCAACAACCAGATCTCATCATCTTTTAACGCATGCTTAACCAGCGAAAGGTTGTCGCGTAATGTACCAGAGAAGAACACCATGTGCTGATCGACTGTTGCAACGTAGCGGCAACGCGCTTCATCACCCCAATCGCTCATCGGCACATCATTGATCTGCCACTCTCCACTGTCAGGTAACAGGGCACCGTTCAAGGTCGCTAACCATGAACTTTTACCAGCGCCAGATTCCCCTTCGATTGTGACTCGTTCGCCGGGAAGAAATTCAACGCTGACGTATGCCAACAATAGGTTATCCACACGAGAAAGCGTCAGTCGATGACAAGACAAGCTTGTTAACGGCTTATCATAAATCGGCGCGACTGCCTGACGAGTCGAGAAGAAAGGTAGTAAACGATCAATGGCTACAAAAGATTGTTGGATTTGTGAAAACACCTGAGTTAAGTCCAGCCAAGGTTTTAAAATGCCTGCACTGATACATACCACCATCACCAGCTCCACAAGCGACAATTGCCCCATCTCCACTAGGGCGATCGCTGCCGGAACCACGAGCATCAAGGAGGCTTGAGCTAAGGTAACGAAAGTGACCCAAGCCCCAACCATGATTCGCGTGTATCCAGTAACAATCTTATTGTGTGATCGGATAGTACGACTGAGGGTGCGGTAAGAGTCAGCATCGACTGAGAATAACTTCATCACACCTATACTGCGCAAGAACTCCATCTGAGCTTGATGCATATCCGCGACAATCTTCATGTACTTTTCTTGACGATGCTGAAAGCCACTCATCAAGGTAATTTGGACTGCGAGAGCCACTGGAAGTGGCAACAGTGCGATAAGAGCTAAACGCCAATCTATGTAAGCCATTAATATTGTCAGTAGCACGGGCATTAACAGACCGTTGATCACGTCCGTACCATGATGAGCAATCAGCGGCTCTAAACTCTGACAGTCATCAGATAGGCGCTTCTCAATATCACCGCGTTTTTGGCTTCTAAGCTGTTCGATGTTCATTTCTGCTAGAGCACGAACAATATGTTGACGCGTCTTTTGAATAATGTGGTAAGCGGCTAGATGAGCTTGCCAAACAGCAAAAACGTACAAGCCATAACGAACTAACAGCGCAACAACAAAAACAATCAAATAAGAGGCTGGAGACTCTCCAGAAGCAATTGCATCAAGAGAGAGAAGAAGGCAAAACCAAGGTACGACTTCAACAAGACTAGCGGCAACCGCACTCGCCAAAGAGAAGGCGACCTGACGCTGCTCACTCTGTAGCATGGCCTTAAATGCCGCGCCACGATTCATCTCCTTTGACAGTAACATACATACTCCCGACAAATGGAGAGTATTTTCAGCCAGTTTTCACCTCTCGACTAACGTAATAAGTCTTAAAAATAGCGACATTGGTCCTTATTGACTATTTTCGCCCGATTATGTTGGTTAGCGCTAATATATAGAGCTGTTCTTGAAACCATTCAATAATCAGATTATTTAACGTTGAGATACCAGCATTTAAATAAAGTATCAATCTGTCGCTATTTAATATTTTTTAGAGATAAATCAGCGCCACACTTACTCTAATATGATAGTGATAACCTTGGAGGCATGAATGAAATAGCGGCATTTAAATATTTTCTTTCCTGAGCAGTAACGAGATAAACCTTTGTCTAGCATGAGCACTATTGAATTATTGGTCTCATTAAGCTCAATAACGCGCGCGCATTCAAAACCAAAAAAACGCCCAACGTAAGGAAATAACGCTTTAAATAAGCTTTCTTTAGCAGAAAAGATGACAGTAGTCGCTACCTCAAGGCTAAGCCCTTGTTTACTCACTATCGCATACTCATCCGCGTCATACACATCTCGGCAAATCTGCTGAGCCACTTCTTTTTCAATATTAGTTTCAATATCCAAGCCGACAAACTGGTAGCTTGGCTGCTTTGCAACAAGAGCAATCGCTTGGTTATCTGTATGAGATATCGCTCCAGTTAAACATTCGGGCCATAGTGGTTCTCTATGTGAGCCAATCGGTATGCTACAATGCATGTTAGATAGAGTCTCAATACATAACTGCGCCATGTAACGACCCGCGGTAAATTCCGCTTGTCTTTTATTTACACTACGTAGTACTGAGTCAGGTATTTCTATATTAAGTCTTTCTGCAACCGATAAATCGAAAGATTCTTTATCAAAGGTACATTGATATAAACATGCTAAACTATTATTTTCCATATAATGATCGACATCCCAAAGACACTGTTCTTGTGTAAGTAAAGTGGCTTGGTGGTAGAAAAGATTATCGTACATACAACTTAAACACTAATACAAATCTGCTTGCTATTTTTAGCATAAATATAAAACTTAATCATTTTTAACTCAAGATAACTGATCCGAACCATCAATTTTGGACGCTGCGTTAAGTGAGTACAATCACTAACGAAGTGGGCTATGATAACCAAGAAAAAACGAATCAAACATGCTACCGAATTTAAAGCCGAAGGACTTAAGGTGGTCGCGGATTCAACTGCGAAGTGCAACACTCTCGTCTGCAGCCTGACATAACTTGTTAAAGATAACGCTAGGCTGCCTAAAACCAAGACATTTTCTTGGTCGAGCATTCAA
>NZ_MEBP01000106.1:0-55931 GCF_001722075.1 Salinivibrio sp. SS2
CCTCACCCTACTCGATGTTAGCTGCGCTTTGCGGCAAAAGCTGGCAAAATAGCGCGCCTTACTGGTAAAGGTCATGGCATGAGTCAAACATATCCATCTGCCCCTCGCGTGGTTTTAGGCCCAATGGAAGGGGTACTCGATCCCTTAATGAGAAACCTGCTCACGGAGATTAATCATTACAGTCTCTGTGTGACGGAATTTGTGCGTGTGGTCGATCAGCGTTTACCCGAGAAGGTCTTTTATCGCTTGTGCCCTGAATTGCATCAAGGAGGCGTCACCGCCGCCGGCACGCCGGTGCGTGTGCAGCTGTTGGGACAAGATCCGGTGGCGATGGCGCGCAATGCCGTCCGAGCCATTGAGCTTGGCTCCCACGGGATAGATATTAATTTTGGCTGTCCGTCAAAAACGGTGAATGGCAACCGAGGTGGTGCGGCCTTGCTCAAGACCCCAGAGCATATGTTTGATGTGGTGAAAGCGGTGCGCGATGCGGTGGACTCAGCCCATGTGGTGAGTGCCAAAATTCGTCTTGGCTACAACGATTTGGATGACTACCCGGAGATTGCTGATGCGGTATACCAAGCTGGTGCCTCTGAGCTTGTTGTCCACGGTCGAACTAAGCGTGATGGCTACAAAGCGGGTACCATTCGTTGGGATTTGATCGCAGAGATAAATCAACAATTGCCTATTCCTGTCACCGCGAATGGCGATATTTGGCACCGAGAGGATGCGCTACGCTGCCAAGCCATCACGGGGTGCGACACCTTAATGGTTTGTCGTGGTGCCCTGAACATGCCCAACCTTGGCGCCCACATTCGAGACAATGTTGCACCAATGGCGTGGACAGACGTGCTTACGTTATTGGTACGCTATACCGAACTCGAGCTACAAGGTGATAAGGGCCAGTATTTCCCGAACCGAATAAAACAGTGGTTCAAATATTTACGTCAGTACTATCCGCAAGCAGACGCTTGTTTTAAAGCGATTCGCGTGCTCAATCGCGCCGATGAGATAGTGCGTGAGCTGGATAACGCTCGCCTCGCTGACGCGACTCAACAGATACGGGAGACAGAATGTCAACACTAATCACGCTTTCTTCTGAATGGGAAGGCATGCCAGCCAGCTTTGTAGAAGGCGCCCTGCTGGCCGCCAATATCTGTCCCGCAACGCTATCACCGGACACATGGTTATCGGTATTGATGACGGCAGGCCTTGATGAAGACGATGTCCATTTACCTGACGCCGATAAAAAGACGATCCTTGCGCATCTTGACGTGCAGTATCACGCCCTCATGCGCAACGACTATGAGTTGTCAGACGCGTTGATGCTGTCGTTACGTAGCGAACCGGCTCAAGCGTTTGCCGAAGGTTTTCTTGCGGTATGGCCTTATGTTGAGCCGCATTGGCAAGAGGCTACCGTCGGCGATGGAAGTCGCCGCATGTTATCTGCACTGGTGACCTCGATGCTGTTGCTGCATGACGAGGCGGGGACGCTGGCGCAAATGAAAGAAGTTGGCTTAGATATTGAGCCCGGTCGCTACATCGACCAATTGGACCTAATGATCCAAGAAGTCGCCAAAGCAGCAGATGAAGTGCAGCAAGGCAGCCATGGCGCCCATCAAATTAACCCGTTTAAGTCGGTAGGGCGTAACGATCCTTGTCCGTGTGGCAGTGGCACCAAGTTTAAAAAGTGTTGTGGGCGATAAGCGATTGCAGGAGAGAACGATGACGCAAGTAAACACGCAAGCGGCGATTCGTGTGGTCGCCGGTGTGATTGAGCAAGCAAACCAAGTGCTTGTTGCTCAGCGCCACCCAGACAAGGCCTACATTAGCTGGTGGGAATTTCCGGGGGGTAAGGTAGAAGCGGATGAAAGCGATCAACAAGCCCTCGCGCGTGAGCTAAAAGAAGAGCTGGGAGTGACGGTAGCCGTCGGCGCGCCGATTGTCGAAACAGAATATGACTACGGTGATAAGCGCATTTTGTTGTGTAGCTATTGGTGCACCCTCTCCAAGGGAGAGCCTGAAGCCTTGAGTCATCAGGCCATTCACTGGAGCGAACCAAACCGACTCGATCCCGCGGTATTTAGTGCAGCGGATAGACCTTTGCTAGCTAAGCTACAAGCCGATACGCAAATCGTCTGCGAAGCCTAAGTGGCTGCAGATGCGCCGCCCTCGATTTGGAGGCGGCGCGTCAAGGTTACTAAGAAAAGATACGGCGCGGTGGTCGGCCAATAAATTGGGCGATGACGACCAACCCCCACACTACCAGCATGGCCGAGAAAATGCCTACTAACCATTGTGGCATCGAAAAGCCAAGCCATTGCCAAACCACCTTGCTGCAATCACCATAAGCTTCAAATACCTGCGGAAGCCATTGATTGAGTGGGGCCCAAGTCGGGAAGTTCACCGCGACATCACACGTCGGGCCGAACAGTTGATTCGGATCCGGAAATTGGTAACTGACATGCTCAAGTGCCAGTTTTAGCCCCCAGGCAGCGGTCACCCCATAGCCGAGTAACCCCAAGGTGCGTAATGCAGCATTTTGCGGCGCAATCACGCCAACCAGTGCGGCTGCTCCCACGCCAAACAGTGCAACCCGTTCATAAATACACATCACACAAGGCGCGAGTGACTGGTGATATTGGAAATACAGCGCTGTAGCCTCAAGACCGACAACACTCACGAGTAACAGCAGCCAAGAAAAACGACTGCGAGAAAACTGGTTTAAGGCGCGCCACATAACTCAAATTACTCCTGATACAAAAAAGGCCCTAAACAGGGCCTTGCTATTCAATCGTTTGTTGAGCCTAAGGTCAATGGTAGAAGTGCGTTAGTGCGCACTCGGTAAGGCTTGTTGGGTCATATGAATGGTTTCAGAAATCCATCCTTGATGTAGCATCCATTCAGTGGCCGGTACCAAGAAAAACTCGATCCCCACCACGCCGAGTAGGCCCATTACGATGGTGTAAGGCAATGCCATATAGACCATGCGCCCGTAGGAGAGGCGAAGTAACGGTGCCAATGTGGAGGTGAGCAAAAACAAGAAGGCGGCTTGACCATTCGGGGTGGCGACCGAAGGCAGGTTTGTCCCAGTATTAATGGCGACGGCCAGCATGTCGAATTGTTCACGGTCGATAACGCCGTTAATAAGCGCGGATTTCACTTCATTAATGTACACAGTGCCGACGAAGACATTATCAGACACCATAGACAGCAACCCGTTCGCGATATAGAACATGGTGAGCTGCATATGGCCCTCCAACGATAGGACGAGATCGATCACAGGCGCAAATAAGTGTTGGTCGATAATCACGGCGACTACCGAGAAGAACACCGCCAACAGCGCGGTAAAGGGCAGTGCCTCTTCAAATGCTTTGCCGATGTGATGTTCATCGATTACCCCGGTAAATGCGGTTGCCAAGATGATAATACTGAGACCAATCAAGCCGACTGCGGCTAAGTGAAGGGCAAGGGCGGCAATCAACCAAACGGCGATCAACGCTTGAACCACCAGTTTAGCCACATCTTGTGGCGTGCGTTTGGCGCGTTGTGCTTTATCGTATTCCACCAGAATTTTAAGGACGTTATCTGGAAGCTGTGCGCCGTATCCGAATAGACGTAACTTTTCCACCAACACACAGGTGAGGAGGCCTGCGACAAAGACCGGCAGAGTCACTGGTGCCATCCGCAGAATAAACTCACCAAAATGCCAGCCAGCTTGATCGGCAATGATCAGGTTCTGAGGTTCACCTACCATGGTCATCACGCCACCGAGCGCGGTACCCACGCCCGCATGCATCAGTAGGCTGCGCAAGAAGGCGCGATAGTTTTCCAAATCGTTACGACTGAGATCATCACTCAGGCTTTCATCTGAGGTGTGGTCATGCGCGGCGCCAAACTCTTTCCCTGAGGCAACGCGGTGATAAATCGAGTAAAAACCCACGGCGACACTAATCACCACGGCAATCACGGTGAGGGCATCCAAAAAGGCGGATAACGCGGCGGCAGCACCACAAAACGCGAGAGAGAGTGCAATTTTGGAACGGATCCCCAATAAGATTTTGGTGAAAATATACAGCAACAGCTGCTTCATAAAGTAAATCCCTGCCACCATAAAGACCAGTAGCAGCAAGACTTCAACGTTGGCGACCAATTCATGCTTTACTTGCGCGGGACTCGTCATACCGATAGCGACGGCCTCAATCGCAAGCAGACCGCCCGGTTGCAGAGGGTAGCATTTTAGCGCCATGGCTAAGGTGAAAATGAATTCGACCACCAGTAGCCAGCCGGCAATGAAGGGGTCAATCGAGAATACAATCGGGTTGATAATTAAAAAGGCGACAATGGCCAGTTTGTACCAATCTGGCGCTTTACCGAGAAAGTTCTTCAAAAACGCGGTTCTGAGTGTCATGGTCTTAGCCATAGTGAAAGTCTCATGGTTATGTATGCATCGTACAGGCGGCGCATGGCGAGAAAACACACGTACACAGAAACCATAGCAGCCCGTTTGAGAGAGCGATGGATCCAGTACGAGGAGCGGGTCACTGTACAAATTCGGTGTTCGGCAATGGCGAGCAGCGTAGGCGGTTGGTCGCAACTGCATGACGGATGTGCGCTATTTTGCCTTAGACATACTTTGTTACATCTTGTATGACATAATTTTGCGAATTATGCCCAGATTTTCATTGATCTGGTACAAAAATCTGCAGGATGTCACTTCATTGGCCCTGAAAACACGTAGCGGTTTCTGCCTGAAAAGACTAGTGGTATGATGAGTTATTAATCAGAGCAAGAAGCAAATTGGAATTAAGATTCAATGGTTATAAAGGCGGATAGCCCAGCAACGTTTGCTGAAAAATATATAATTGAAAGTATTTGGAATAATCACTTCCCGAAAGGGTCGATTCTACCGGCTGAGCGTGAATTATCAGAGCTTATCGGTGTGACCCGAACCACATTACGTGAAGTCTTGCAGCGCTTAGCGCGCGATGGTTGGTTAACTATCCAACATGGCAAACCAACCCGTGTAAACGATTATATGCGCACCTCTGGGCTGAGCATTCTCGATACGTTGGTGACGCTGGAAGGCCAAGACGTCCACGGAGTGCTGGAAGACCTGCTGGCTGCACGCACCGATATTAGCGGTGTTTACATGCGCTATGCTGCAAAAAATCGCCCGCAAGAGTGTATTAATCTTATCGATCATGTGATTAAACGCTGTGAACAAGTGCTTGAAAGTGAAAGCTTTGAGCAGTTTATCGCCTTGATTGATGAGCAAGCCGAGGTGCTTAAAGACGTCAAGAAGATTCAAGATAAGTACGGCAAACAAGATCCCGCACTGTGTGAGCGGATTTCAATGGGACGTGCCTTTAACCACTTCGACTATATGCTGTTCCAAGGCATGGCACATTATTCTGGCAATAAAGTGTATGTATTGACCATTAATGGTATGCGTCAGATTTATTCGCGAGTGGGTGGCTACTACTTTATGGATCGCCGTGCGTGTGAGATTGCATTACGCTTTTACAGCGACTTGCGCGGTTTGATTGAAAACAATCAACATAATGCCATCAGCGATCGAGTGAAGCAGTACGGTCGTGAAAGTGGTGCATTGTGGTTTGGCAATCGTGAAACCATTGCGGCCAATATGGCCGAAGAAGAGGCCTAACCGACGCATTGCTTCAACCGAGGTGTAATGCTGTTTTGCGCCTCATCGGTTTAAACAGTGAAAAGCCAGAGGCCTTGTGCCTCTGGCTTTTTTGTCTATTTATCTTAGGACGGGACAGGTGGCAAGACTAGCTCCCGACTAACATGTCTGGATCAAATTGCGGCCGTTTCGGACAGCTACTCAGTATTTTCCCTCGTCCTTCACTGGTTTCCTCTTCGAGGATCACTTCAAATCCCCAGAGTCGATGGACATGTTTCAGCACTTCCTCATAGGAATTGGCTAATGGGATGCGGTTATGAGGCACATAGCGCAGGGTGAGTGACCGATTACCGCGTAAGTCGACATCATAGACTTGGATATTGGGTTCACGATTACTGAGGTTATATTGAGCAGAGAGTTTTTCTCTCAGCTGGCGGTAACCTTGTTCATTGTGAATACTGGTGACTTCGATGTAACTTTGCTTATCGTCATCATTGACGGCGAAAAGCTTCATATCGCGCATGACCTTGGGCGATAAAAACTGGCTGATAAAGCTCTCGTCTTTAAAGTTCGCCATCGCAAAATGCACCGTATCGAGCCAATCTTTGCCTGCAACCTCTGGGAACCAGTACTTATCTTCTTCGGTTGGGTTTTCACACATTCGGCGAATGTCTTGGAACATGGCAAACCCGAGGGCATAGGGATTGATCCCTGAGTAATACTGGCTGTTGTAAGGCGGCTGTGCGACCACGTTGGTATGGCTGTGTAAAAACTCCATGATAAAGCTATCCGTCACCAAGCCCTCATCGTAGAGATGATTCAAAATGGTGTAGTGCCAGAAGGTTGCCCAGCCTTCATTCATCACCTGAGTTTGCTTTTGTGGATAAAAATACTGGCTAACCTTGCGCACGATCCGCACGATTTCACGCTGCCACGGCTCTAGCAATGGCGAGTGTTTCTCAAAGAAATACAACAGGTTTTCCTGCGGCTCGGCGGGGAAGCGCCGTGTCTCTTGCTCCTGTTCTTTCTTACCGCCCGGAATGGTACGCCACAGTTCATTCACTTGGGTTTGTAGGTAGTCTTCGCGGGCTTTTTGTCGCGCTTTTTCTTCAGCGAGAGAAATTTTCTGCGGACGTTTGTATCTGTCTACCCCGTAATTCATCAGCGCATGGCAAGAGTCGAGCAAGTTTTCGACTTCGGCGAGGCCATACTTCTCTTCGCATTCACTGATGTAGTTTTTCGCAAACAGCAGATAGTCGATGATCGAACCGGCGTCGGTCCAAGTTTGGAATAGATAGTTGCCCTTAAAAAAAGAGTTGTGGCCATAACAGGCATGTGCCATCACCAAGGCTTGCATGGTGATGGTGTTTTCTTCCATTAAATAGGCAATACAAGGGTCTGAATTGATCACTATCTCATAGGCAAGCCCCATATAGCCGTGCTTATAGTGACGTTCGGTCTCGATAAATTTTTTGCCAAATGACCAGTGATTATAATTAATCGGCATGCCGACGCTTGAGTAAGCATCCATCATTTGCTCGGCAGCGATAATTTCAATCTGGTTGGCGTAGGTATCGAGCCTGTAGTGCTCGGCAACGCGTTTAATTTCCTTGTGATACTGCTCAAGCAGCTCAAAGGTCCAATCCGGCCCATCATGGAGCGGCGTCTTACGTTTGCCTTTAGTGACAGCCATACCTAATCTCCCTGAAAAAACATACCGATGCAGAGATGGCGTCAGGCTTCGACCTGACGCTTAAACAATTCGCGGAACACGGGGAAGATATCTTCCGCCGAGCGAATATTCTGCATCGCAAAGTTGTCATGGCTTTCCGCGAGTGCCTCATATTCACGCCATAACGTTTGATGCGCGCGGCGCGTAATCTCGATATAGGCGTAATAGCGGCTGACCGGCAGTAAGCTTTTCTGCAGTAGCTCACGACAACCCGGTGAATCGTCTGCCCAGTTGTCGCCGTCAGACGCTTGGGCGGCATACACGTTCCACTCTGTGGGGTTGTACCTGTCTTTGATGATCTCATCCATCAAGCGCAATGCACTGGAGACAATGGTGCCGCCGGTTTCTTGCGAGTAAAAGAATTCGTGCTCATCGACTTCTTTTGCTTGGGTATGATGGCGAATAAAGACCACCTCTACATTTTTGTAGGTACGGGTTAGGAACAGATACAACAAGATATAAAAGCGTTTTGCGATATCTTTAGTCGCCTGATCCATTGATCCTGACACGTCCATCAGACAAAACATCACCGCTTGGCTACTGGGCTGTGGCCGTTTTTCGTAGTTTTTATAGCGAAGATCGAAGGTATCAATAAAAGGTACCGCGGCGATCTTGCTTTTCAGTGCTGCAATTTCCTCTTCAAGTCGCTTCATTTCCAAAGGCTGTGCTGGCTCAGAGTGACGCAAGCTTTCCAGCGCTTCCTCTAGCTCTGCCAGCTCTCGGCGCTTGCTCGCAGACATCGCGGTGCGACGCGCCAACGAGTTTTGCAATGAGCGCACAATGGCGATATTCGAGGGCACACCATTGGAGGTATACCCCGCACGGTGGGTCTTATACTCCACCATTTTTTGCATTTGATTTTTCTTCAGATTGGGTAGCTCGAGATCTTCAAACAACAAATCGAGATACTCATCTTTCGAAATTTGGAAGACAAAATCGTCTTGGCCTTCACCGTCTGGACTCGCTTGTCCGTCACCTGCGCCACCACCGCCTTCGCCACCGGGGGGGCGTGCAATACGATCGCCGGGGCTAAATTGGTCGTTGCCAGGATGGACAGCATCACGCTGTCCTCCTTTGCCTTGGTGAAAGGTCGGTTCACGGATGTCGCGTGATGGAATCGAAATATCCTCGCCACTTTCGACATCAGTGATTGACCGGTTGTTGACGGCGTCGGCGATTGACTCTTTTATCTGCCTTTTGTGGCGGCGTAAAAAGCGCTGTCGATTGACGGTGCTTTTATTTTTGCCATTGAGCCGACGATCAATAAAATGCGCCATAACTCTCTCCCGTCACGTGTGTCCGCCCTGAAAGGGATGTGCTACGACGATTTACGTACGCGCAAATACCATTCAGATAGCAAGCGAACCTGCTTGCGGGTATATCCTTTTTCCATCATACGAGCGACAAAGTCGTCGTGTTTTTTCTGCTCGTCGCTAGACGTTTTGGTGTTGAATGAAATCACCGGTAGCAAGTCTTCGGTATTGGAGAACATTTTCTTCTCGATGACCGTTTTCAGCTTCTCGTAGCTGGTCCAAGCAGGGTTTTTTCCCTCATTATTGGCACGTGCACGTAGGACGAAATTGACGATCTCGTTACGGAAGTCTTTCGGGTTGCTGATCCCGGCAGGCTTCTCAATTTTCTCCAGCTCGCTATTGAGTGCCGAGCGATCGAACAGTTGGCCGGTGTCTGGGTCGCGGAACTCTTGGTCTTGAATCCAAAAGTCTGCATAAGTTACGTAGCGGTCAAAGATATTCTGACCATACTCCGAGTAAGACTCGAGATACGCCGTTTGAATTTCTTTGCCGATAAACTCGATATATTTCGGGATTAGATAGCCTTTTAGGTGCTCGAGGTAACGCTCTGCAATTTCTTGTGGGAATTGCTCACGTTCAATTTGTTGCTCAAGGACGTAAAAGAGGTGGACCGGGTTTGCGGCGACTTCTGCGTGGTCAAAGTTAAACACACGAGACAGAATCTTGAACGCAAAGCGGGTTGAGAGCCCATCCATGCCTTCATCGACCCCGGCGTAATCGCGGTACTCTTGGTACGACTTCGCTTTGGGATCGGTGTCTTTGAGGGTTTCACCGTCGTAGACGCGCATTTTCGAATAAATGGACGAGTTCTCAGGATCTTTCAAGCGAGAAAGCACCGTAAAGCGAGCGAGAATATCTAGCGTACTTGGTGAACAAGGCGCTTGTTTTAGCTCACTGTGCGACAAGAGTTTGTCGTAAATACGGATCTCTTCGGAGACGCGTAAGCAATAAGGCACCTTGACGATGTAAACACGGTCGAGGAATGCTTCATTGTTTTTGTTGTTGCGGAATGACTGCCATTCCGATTCGTTGGAGTGAGCGAGAATAATACCATCAAACGGCAGGGCAGACAGACCTTCGGTCCCGTTGTAGTTGCCCTCTTGCGTCGCAGTCAATAAGGGGTGTAGCACCTTGATTGGTGCTTTGAACATTTCCACAAACTCCATCAATCCCTGATTGGCCTTACACAGTGCGCCAGAGTAGGAATACGCATCAGGATCGTCTTGCGAAAAGTGTTCGAGCTGACGGATATCGACCTTGCCCACCAAGGAGGAAATATCCTGGTTGTTTTCATCCCCGGGCTCGGTTTTCGCCACGGCGACTTGGTTGAGTACTGAGGGGCGAACCTTCACGACTTTAAATTGACTGATGTCGCCACCAAACTCTTTAAGTCGCTTAGCGGCCCAAGGCGACATAATGCTACGAATATAACGCTGCGGGACACCGTACTCTTTTTCCAGCAGGTGACCATCCTCTTCAGCATCAAAAAGGCAGAAAGGATGATCATTGACCGGACTGCGTTCGCCGTTCGCGGTTAGCACATAAATCGGTACTTGCTGCATCAAGCTTTTCAGTTTTTCTGCAAGCGAGGATTTACCGCCGCCGACAGGGCCGAGTAAATAAAGGATCTGTTTGCGTTCTTCCAGCCCTTGCGCGGCGTGTTTGAGGTAGGAGACGATTTGCTCAATCGACTCTTCCATGCCATAAAAGTCTTCAAAGGTCTTATAGCGTGAAATAACACGGTTGGAGAAAATACGACTGAGCCGTGGGTCGAGGGAGGTGTCAATCTTCTCTGGTTCACCGATGGCCATCAACAGGCGCTCGGCGGCATTGGCATAAGCGCTGCGATCGTCTCGGCACAGATCCAAGAACTCCTGAAGGCTCAATTCTTCGTCTTTTGCATCTTCGTAACGCTGACGATAATGATCGAAAATAGTCATGGTCCTGCCCCCTAAATCGTCTGATAACTCATAAAGAAAAGGTGGTCCTTTGGCTGAATTTCCCTTTTCCTCATAATAATGTTAGACCCCAATCCACGTTTTTGCGTGAAAGAATTGATTGTTTTTTCGATATTTTTTCCCCTACCATTGATAGGTAAATCAAATAGCCACGTGTAAGACAGCTTAGATTCAAGTTGTTGTAGTAGGCTGTCACGTTGAGAAGGTAATATCAGTGATGGTGTCCACGATAAGTGTGGTGTATGGACAGCTACTGGCCTAATTCTAAATTGTGCGTTGACCAGCAAATTAAGGAAGAAGAATGACTGAAAAGCTTGTTAAAGCGGCGGTGGCATCATGCCTACTACTCGCCGCGGGAAGTGTTTCCGCAGAAACACGTGTGTCTGCCGGTGTCCTAGCCGCTTTTTCCCCCCAGCCTTATAAGGACACAGATACGGACCCACTTATCGTACCGACTGTCAATGTCGATACCGATCATTTCTATTTCCGCGGGCTCACCGCTGGCGCGCGTTTGGCGCCGAAAGATTCAACACATAATTTGGTTTTATCAACGACTTATGATCCACGTCGTTTTGACCCTGCAGATACCGATGACCCACAGCTAAGTTTACTTGATAAGCGCGATACGTCGGTTGTTTTGGCTCTAGCGTATCAATACCACTCGCCAATCGGCCGATTCCAAGCATTAGTCGGTGAGGGTGTGACCCATGATAGAGATGGTTTGTACGGGGAAGTCAGCTGGAAATATGGAATGAACCGCCAGCGATGGGGGATTTCACCCGAGGTGGGGTATTCCTACAACAGTAGTGACCTTAATCAACACCTTTATGGGATCAGCGCCGCGGAGGCATCACGCTCTGGACTATCCGCCTACGAACCCGGCTCTGCGGGACACTATTTTATCGGTGCGAGTGGTTATGTGATGCTGACAGAGCGCATCCAGCTGCTTGGTGGTGTTCGTTACACCAATTTAGATGACAACATTGCAGATAGCCCGATGGTAGACCAATCAACGGCCGCATCAGGCTACCTTGGAATGAATTATATTTTTTATTGATTCAGGCCCCAGCGAGTGGTTAGCCTATTCGCTTGGCCGCGACCAACATGCAAACAGGCAGCGCAGGCTGCCTTTTTCGTGTTTGCAGATTATCTAGAACAGCAACTCACCATGTTTTTCGTCATGAATACAGGTAGTCAGTGTGTGGCTTTCTCCCGGTGCCAGCTGAATACTGGGTTGCTCAATGGCGGCTTCAATACAGACAAAATGTAGATAGCCATCGTCGTCCATATCAGACATTTGTACCGAAGCCGCTTGGCCTGGATTCCAGACGACTGCGCTCGTCTCGCCTTGATTATTGACGACAATACGTCGATATCCTGCCATATCAGTCAGGGTTAATGACGAGGCTGAGTCGGTATAAATGCGGTCGACGGGCTCTTCAAAAGTCACGGTGCCAGAGGCGGGCTTTCTCTGTCCGTGGCTGAAATTGTCGAGATAGTGGCTTCCCACACCCGCTACGGTTGCTTGTTCACTATCCGCAACGGAAAGGTAACTGTGCAGGGCGCCTCCGATCTTAAATGGCAGTGAGTCGGTGTTTTTTACTGTTAAAGCGACATCGAGTGTGTGGGTGAGCGTGAATGTCATAACGGCTTCAAAATCGTGTGGCCACAGTGCACAGGTTTTTGCAGAGGAGACCAGCGATAATTGAATCGTCACACCTTGTGCATCTTCTTCAATGTGTTGAATGTCCCACATCACGCGGCGTGCAAAGCCATGAGAGGGAGAACCCGTTTGGCCGAACCAAGGAAAGCAAACAGGAATACCACCTCGTAGAGGCGTTTTTGCATCGTAGACTGCATTGCCACTCATCCAAATTAGTGGCGCCGCATCGCGTGGAGAAAATGACAGTAAGTGTGCCCCAAATTGACTGATGGTCGCATCACAGGCTGGATGTTGAATCCGAAGAACGGGGACGGCTTGGCGATAACATAAATCAACTGACGCCGAGAGCCGGCGCTCGAAGTGCAGAGTATGAGAGGTCATAATCGCGTCCTTTATTGCGCAGAAACGGCATAGAGCCCATAAACAAAAGGCGGCCAACGGCCGCCTTTAATCGATACTATGGTAATTGCATCTTACTTAGAGATGTGTGCAACTAGGTCAAGTACTTTGTTTGAGTAGCCGATTTCGTTGTCGTACCAAGATACAACTTTAACGAATTTGTCGGTCAGTGCGATACCTGCTTTAGCATCGAATACTGATGTTTGTACTTCACCGATGAAGTCTTGAGAAACAACCGCATCTTCAGTGTAACCAAGAACACCTTTCAGCTCACCTTCAGACGCTTCTTTCATCGCGGCACAGATTTGCTCGTAAGATGCTGCTTTCTCTAGGTTGACAGTCAGGTCAACAACAGAAACGTTGGCAGTTGGTACGCGGAACGCCATACCAGTCAGTTTACCGTTCAGCTCAGGAAGTACTTTACCTACTGCTTTTGCTGCACCAGTTGAAGATGGGATGATGTTCTGAGACGCACCACGGCCACCGCGCCAGTCTTTCGCAGAAGGACCGTCAACAGTTTTCTGAGTTGCAGTGGTTGCGTGAACAGTGGTCATCAGGCCAGACTCGATACCGAACTTGTCGTTCAGTACTTTCGCGATTGGCGCTAGGCAGTTAGTGGTACAAGATGCGTTAGACACGATATCTTGACCCGCATACTCGCTGTGGTTTACACCCATAACGAACATTGGTGTTGCGTCTTTAGATGGACCAGTCAGAACAACTTTCTTCGCACCCGCTTGGATGTGCTGACGCGCTGTTTCGTCAGTCAGGAAGATACCAGTTGCTTCAGCAACAACGTCAACACCAGCCTCATCCCACTTAAGATCTGCTGGGTTGCGCTCTGCCGTTACACGTACTTTCTTACCGTTAACGATCAGGTTGCCGTCTTTCACTTCAACAGTGCCGTTGAAGCGGCCGTGAGTTGAGTCGTACTTCAGCATGTAAGCCATATACTCAACGTCAATCAGGTCGTTGATTGCTACTACTTCAATGTCGTCGCGCTCTACAGAAGCACGGAATACGAAGCGGCCGATACGACCAAAACCGTTAATACCTACTTTGATAGTCATTATGTTGCTCCACAACTTAATTTCTAGTGAGATGAAACTGGTAGTAAAATTACAGAATAGGACCCGTCCATGCAAGGGTAATCGCGCCCAAAATTGTTTAAAGTCAAAAAAAAGTACGGATTTTTTTTACATCACCTAAACATTTTGCGCCCCTGCGACTCTACCTGCCCCTTCTTTGACCAATAGGTACAAAACGAAAGGGTGAGGTATTGGATGACTGCTGGTGTACTGAAAAGCGTAGAAGCAGATGCGCAATCGTGAAAGGTAAGCACATCAATTCCGTTATTTATTGGCGAGCAATGGGTTGGTAAATTACTGACAGATAGAGGGAAGCGCCCGCATTCGCAGGCGCTTTGAGGTTAGGTCGGTTATTTGGGATCCAGCGCGTTGACTAGCGTGGCTTCGAAATCACCGTCTCGGATCGCTGAAGAGATGTCTTTTGCTAAGCTTTCCAACTGGTTGCGGCGTTCCTCTGACAGAGGATACAGCCGTGCTAACCGATCGCTATCGGCAATGGGTAAGTTATAGTCTTTACCCACTTTGGCCCATAGATACGCATGATCGAAGCGCTCCAACGCATGGTTGGTGGTCGCTAAGGATTTAATCGCTTCAGGGATCACTTCGTCACGTACCTCTTCATCGTTGCCGTCATACAGCTCAAGCACATGCAACAAGATACGAACGGTTTTGGGCCTGTCACGAGAGACGTAATAGGTGGCGAGTCCAAGTTGAAGCTGGGGCGTTTCAAGATGCTGTGTTCCCTCAAGTTTTAGAAATTGAGGTAAAGCGCTGTTATCGCCTTGTGACCAGCGGTAATAAATCACCGGTGGTTGATACGAGTCTTTCAATTCGCGTTCTAAGCGTTCGATAGAATCATAGGCGTGATAGACCGCTTCGGTGCGCTTCGTTTTTCGCTCTTTTAGAGTGGTTGGTTCGATTCCCGCAACCAGCTCCATGCAGCGTAAATAGACTTGCGTCTGTTTGAGTTCGGCCAGTTTATTGAGATCACTGGGCTTTTCATCCACCGCTAACCGTTTGAAAATCAAGTCTGAACGCTCAAAACGGCATTGGCCATCACCAATGTTTAACCCTTCGCACAATTCAGGATGCGTATCACACACTTGGTTGGTGGTCGGTTCTCCCTCACAGCCAGCCAGTAGCAAAAGCATTACGCCAGCAAAGGGAGCAGCAGTGAGTGATTTAGGTAATCTCAAATGCATGGTTGTTCGTATCCTCAATCAGTTGCGGTGAGTATACTTCAAATCTAAGTGTAGTTTATGTCCTAAAGCGTGATTTTGCGCACTGAACTCGAGATGCCGAAAGGCAGGTCGGTTAAGGCATAATAGGGACATGTCAAAAAGCGGAGCCATCCATGGATATTGAACAACTGTTAAAAGCGATGACACCAGAGGTTTACGATCGCTTGTGTTATGCCGTCGAAACGGGAAAGTGGCCCGATGGAACAGCGCTTAACCAAACCCAACGTGATCAAGCACTTCAAGCGGTGATGCTTTACCAATCGCGACATAACGAACAGCCTCAGCATATGACGGTTGCTAAAGGTGGACAGGTAACGTTCAAATCGAAAGCAGAGTTAAAACGTGAGTTTGCGAAGCCGGACGAAGTGCGTATTGATGTAAAGACGAAGCACTGATGAGCCGCTGCGACCGTGGTACGCGCCGCCTGTTAAAGCGGCGCGTTTTTGTATCATTTAGCCGGCAATGAGCAAGGCGAGGGGGATGGAAAGCATCAAACTTAATGCCGTGCGCAATGCCCAAATCACAACCAATCGGAACACGCTGATCGGAATGCTGGTAGCGAGAATGCAGGGAATCGATGCGGAGAAAAACAGTACACTCGACACGCAAGTAATCGCCGCACTAAAACGTAATACAAAGTCTGCCTCACTCAGTAACAGTGCAGGCAGAAACATTTCTGCCAAGCCAGCAGATGCAGCTTGGGCAAGCTGGTGGCCGTTATCTAACCCCCATAGCGCAGTGATGGGGTAAAAAATCCAGCCTAACCACTCAAAGACGGGGGTGTATTTGGCAGCTAACAGCCCTAACAACCCTACCGACATGATCGCAGGCAAGATTGTCATCGTCATCAACAAGCCATCTTTCACGGTGGCAAGCAGGTTGTGACTGACTCGGCCTGCTTGAGCGGCTTGAGATAATCCAGTTTGATAAGCCAGCCCCCAGCGCTGTCCCTTAATAGCTTGTGGTTCCGGCGCTAGCACATTGTCACTTAAGCCTTTAATAGGCGGTAGCCGCACTGTAATGGCGGTGACAATAAAAGTGATGATTAACGCACTCCAAAAATACAGGTTCCAGTGAGACATTAAATCGAGGGTACGGGCCACAATAATCATAAATGTGGCTGAGACGGTCGAGAAACCGGTTGCGATAATGGTGGCCTCTTTGACCGAATATTGCCCATTTTTGTAGACCTTATCCGTAATGAGCAAGCCGAGTGAATAACTGCCAACAAACGAGGCGACCGCATCAATGGCAGAGCGGCCTGGGGTTCGCCAGATGGGACGCATAATCGGCTGGAGCAAAATACCGATAAGCTCAAGTAGACCGTAACTGACCAAAAAGGACAGAAAAATCGCACCGACGGGGACAATCACGCCGACTGAGACCACTAGTTTGTTGAACAGAAAGGGCAGGATATCAGGCTCATGGAGAAAGGCTGGGCCAATTTGGGTGAGCGCCATGAATGCGCTAACGGCACCAATGCATTTCAATAACGAGAATAGCTTTTGACCGCCGCTTTGCCGCCACTGCCCCGTCCATAGTGGCATAATGGCACCGGCTAAAATAATCATGAGCACATACAGGTTGATCAGGTTGCCAAAGGTGTTTTTTATCCAACTAACAAGGTGATCGAGCGGAATGGTGGTGTTGCCATCAATAGAAATAGGGACGAAGAAAAACACAATGCCAATGGCACTCAGTCCGAACAGGCGCCATAACACCTGCGAATGGGAAGTAACTTGTCTGACGTGCTCCATGTCAGTCTCCAGCTATACAATATCCTAAATTTGTATATACCAGAATACAGACTGTGAGGAATGCTAGTCGGTGAAAACCGTAAAGCGACTCACAGTTTCCACCAAGGGTGAGCATTGGTGCCAACTAATCATTTGGCGCAGAGAGACTGATTGGACTGGCGAAAAAAGGTGTCAGTTGGTGGTTCTCTTCCTGTGCATAATCGCCAAACAGCGGGTGCTGGCTGAGTGCTTCGAGATATTGATTTAGCTTGGTGTAGCTGCTGTCAAGCACCAGTCCTGCCATTTGAGCACAACGAAATAGACTCCATACACTGATGGTGGCCATATTGACCTTATCCGCAGGAATATGGGTAAGGAGTTGTGAAAGGTATTGGCAAGCTTCTGGTAGCGTTTTTAACGCATCATTGACGGCTTGGTGGTCTATGTCTTTTTCGAGCATGTGACCCCGAACTACACGCTGATAAAACAAGGTATCCACGATTAAAGGGCTGAGATGGTGACGACAATACCACTCAATCCAGCGTATATCGGCACGGTGACGGGCATTGCCGGGATACAGCAAAGGATCAGGGTACGCATCATCAAGGTACTCGGCCACGATTGTATCGTGATAAATCGTGTGCCCGCCATCGAGCAGTGCAACGATGGTTTGCATGGGCGGGTGGCGCAGCACGACTTCATGCGCTTCAAACGGAGAAGCTGGGACCAGTTCGTAATTTAGTTGTTTAAATCGTAAAGCCAGCGCAATTTTTCGCGTTTGTGGTGATAAAGAATCACCGTGCAACACCATCATTGTGGAACACCCTGATCGGCGAAATGTATGAATAAATTAGCAGATAAAAAAGCCGACATCATTGTCGGCTTCACAAACTCATGATTTTTTGACCAAACTTGAGACGAGCTAGTAATAGCTTAGCTCACCACGTAGATCCTTTTGTACCATGGTGCGAAGGGTCTCAAAAGGCAAGTCTTGACTGAGCAAGAAATGGAGTTTGGCGAGGGCTGCTTCAGGCGTCATATCATAGCCGCTGAGTACGCCGGCATCAGCAAGGGCACAGCCAGTGGCATACCCCCCCATATTGACACGGCCAGCCAAACATTGGGTTAAGTTCAGTACCAACACCCCGCGTTCTGTTGCTTGTTTGAGTAGCGACAGTAGCTCAGGATTCTGCGGTGCATTACCCACCCCAAACGTAAGTAAAATCATGGCATTAACAGGTTGCTTTAATGCATTGCGTACCACATCGGGTGAGATTCCCGGATACATCATAATCACAGCCACCGGCTGGTCGTTAATGGTATGTACTTTAAACGGACCTTGTGCCGGCTGATTAAGATCGGTGGCTTTCACTTCGATATGAATGCCCGCTTCCAGCAGTGCGGGTAAATTCGGTGAAGTGAACGCATTAAATCCATCTGCATGCGATTTGGTACTACGATTACCGCGCAGTAATTGATTATTGAAGAATAAAGTCACTTCATTTACCGGATAGTTCGCTGCAATATGCAGGGCGTTCAATAAGTTCGCCTGTCCGTCAGAGCGAAGCTCGGCAATGGGGATCTGAGATCCGGTGACAATCACAGGTTTTTCCAAGTTCTCTAACATGAACGACAACGCCGAGGCGGTATACGCCATGGTGTCGGTACCATGTAAGATCACAAAACCATCGTAGTCGTCGTAATTCGCTCCAATATCGTCAGCAATGCGTTGCCAATCCTCTGGCGTCATATCCGATGAATCAATGAGTGGTTCGTACTCATGAATGGTAAAACGAGGCATTTCTGGACGATGGAATTCTGGCATGTTTTCGAGCTGTTGCTGTAGAAACCCAGAAACAGGCACATAGCCATGATCGGATTTCTGCATGCCGATGGTGCCGCCCGTGTAGGCGATATAAATATGTTTACGTTCCATCATGACAAATCTGCATTAAATGAGCGTGAGCACAGTATACATGTAACCGTTACATGGTTGGTACTGCGTAACCACACAGAATCGAGGAAAACTTTGGGATAAAGCTCCGACCAGGACGGCCGGAGCAAAGCGTGCTACTGATACTGGCAATTTAAGCAGAACAAGTAACGCCCTTGAGGGTCGTTAAATTGTTCGAGCATTGTCACCGACTGTAACTGCGGTGATGCCAGTAACTGGCTTGCAAACGTCGGGAGGTTCGCCTGCATCGCTTGGCCAAAAACTGACGCGGTTTGGCCGAGCATCTCAGTCATAAACTGCTCGAACGGCGTCAGCGGTTTTTGCATCCAATCTAGCTGATAGTTTTCCAAGCCCGCCAATTCTGCTGCTTGTGTCACCGCATCATCAAAGTCGCCTAATTGATCGACTAACCCGAATTTCAGCGCATCGCTACCAGTCCATACGCGACCTTGAGCTACCTTATCTGTTTCTTCCAAAGACAGGTTACGGTGCGTGCTGACCAAGGAAATAAAGCGGTGATAGCCGTGCTCAATGCCTAGTTGCATGATCTGGCTGACATCGTCAGGCAAGGCCCGAGTCACACCAACTCCCGAGAAGGGGGTTGTGCCTACGCCATCTGTGTGGACACCAATATCTTCCAGCGTGTTCTCAAAGGTGGTGAACAGGCTAAAGATACCGATAGAGCCGGTAATGGTGGTTGGCTGTGCGACGATGCGATCTGCGCTGGCAGAGATCCAATAGCCGCCAGAAGCCGCGACGCTAGACATAGAAACCACCACAGGCTTACCAGCTTCGCGCAGTGCATCGACCTCATTGCGGATAATTTCAGAAGCAAACGCACTACCGCCTGGGCTATCTACACGCAACACCACTGCTTTAACACTGTCGTCAAGGCGAGCATCGCGTAGCATCGCCGCCGTGGTATCACCACCGACGGTTCCTGGGCGCTGAACGCCATCCATAATCGGGCCACTGGCGACAACGACGGCAATATTATTGTCACCGGGGATGGCAAAGCGAGATTGAATTTTGGGTAGATAGTCGTAGTAGCTGGTGTACTCAAAACTGTCTTCCCCGTCGCTGCCAAATTTATCGGCAAGATAACGACGGATCTCTTGACGGGTCATCAACTCATCAACAATGCCAATATGTTTGGAAAGCGACGCAAAATCTCCCCCAAACGCCTCTAATGAGGTAATGAGTGTATCGGCAGAGGGAGAGAACATTGCCGCTTTAATGCCACGGTTTTTCGCCACATCGCTTACATACGCGTTCCAAAGCTGGTCGAGCCATGCTTGATTCGCTTCACGCGCCTGTGGAGACATGTCGGTGCGTGTGTAAGGTTCGACAAAGGACTTATAAGTGCCGACTCGGAAAACGTGAGTCGAGACATCTAATTTATCGAGTAGATCCTTCCAATACAGGTTGTAACTGCCATACCCTTGGAGCATCACCATGCCATCTGGTGACATCAGAATTTCGTCAGCATAGCTCGCTAAATAGTACTGGCTTTGGCTATACATCCCACCAATCGCCACGACCTCTTTACCACTTTGCTTGAACTCATCGATAGCTTTGGCGATATAGCGAAGCTTGGTCAGGCTCGTGGATGGCATGTCGCCTAGGCTAAGCACCAACCCGTTAATCTTATCATCCGTCGCGGCATGGCGGATGGTATCGACGATATCAAAGAGTACGTTTTCGGTTTCAATCGGTTGTCCGAGCGCGTTGCGTGAGAGGGTATCGATCGGATCGATACGACGGCGCTGTTCAACAATGGGGCCGTTTATATTCAGTAACAACGCGTGTGGGGCGGGTTTAGCTTGAACGGCTTTTTTCGCGGTTGTGTCACCGGTTGGCAGGGGCGAGTCGGCGGTTATCGCCCAATAAATGCCCACAATAACAGCAATGAAAAGCACATTTAACAAAAGCTGACGCACGAACCCGATAGCAACCCAAAGCCATCGGAACAAAGATGCAATGAAGCGAAACAGTTTTTTCATACTCTAATCCATCGATATATGTCGCTGATATCCTAGCTGATCACTGCAAGGATCGATAGCCCAAGCTTATCCCGTATCCGACAGAGTGGGGAGGAAAGTCCTACTGAGATCAACTATTCGACAATCGATGTTGCTGGTTTGTAAACGAACGTTTGAAAAACAGTAGCCGACAGCGCTATAGTCTGGTCAGACCACAACAATAAGTGAGCAAGCAATGGAACAGCACTCTTACCCCCATATGCTAGCCCCGCTAGACCTCGGGTTTACAACATTGAAAAACCGCGTTCTGATGGGCTCGATGCATACCGGATTAGAAGAAGCCAATGACGGTTTTAAAAAGCTCGCAGCCTTTTATGCAGAGCGCGCGAAAGGCGACGTTGGCTTAATTGTCACTGGTGGCTTTTCGCCGAACTTTCGCGGTCGATTGACTCCATTTAGCGCACAGTTTAGCTCTGGACGTGCCGCTCGTACTCATCGAGCCATCACAGATGCGGTACATGCCAATGGCGGAAAGATTGCACTTCAATTGCTTCATGCTGGGCGTTATGCCTTCCATCCGTTTGCCCAAAGTGCTTCCGCAATCCGCGCTCCGATCAGTAAGTTCACGCCTTTTGCCATGAGCGAGAGAGCGATTTGGCGCACGATCAAAGCCTTCGGCCGCAGCGCCGCGCTCGCGCGAGAAGCGGGTTATGATGGGGTTGAAATCATGGGATCTGAAGGTTATCTCATCAACCAATTTTTCTGCCATCGTGCCAACCGCCGTTATGATCAATGGGGCGGCTCGGTGGAAAATCGCATGCGTTTTGCCGTGGAAGTCATGCGGGCGGTGAGAAAAGCGGCCGGTGACGATTTTATTGTGATCTTCCGATTATCGATGTTGGATTTGGTCGAGCAAGGCAACACCTTTGACGATGTGGTCGCGCTAGCGAAAGGCCTAGAGCAGGCCGGTGTCACCATTATTAATACTGGTATTGGCTGGCATGAAGCGCGCATTCCAACCATCGCAACGCAAGTTCCTCGTGGCGCCTTTAGTTGGGTGACAGAAAAACTCAAAGGTGAGGTGTCGGTGCCTCTGGTTACCTGCAACCGAATTAATACCCCAGAGGTGGCCGAACAGATTCTCGCCAGCGGTCAGGCTGATATGGTTTCGATGGCACGTCCTTTCTTGGCCGATGCTGCCTTTGTTGCCAAAGCTAAGGCTGGGCAATCGGAGGACATCAATACCTGTATTGCCTGTAACCAAGCGTGCTTGGATCATGTGTTTAAAGGCAAGCGAGCCAGTTGCTTGGTGAACCCGAAAGCTTGCTACGAAACAGAGTTGGTGGCGACGCCAGTTCGGCAGGTGAAAACGGTGGCTGTCGTGGGAGGCGGAATGGCTGGGATCAGCTGTGCCACCGAAGCGGCTGAGCGAGGCCATACAGTGACCTTGTTTGAAAAATCTGATCGCTTGGGTGGGCAGTTTAATTTAGCGATGACCATTCCCGGCAAAGAAGAGTTCCAAGAGACCATTCGCTATTACTTGCGTCGTTTGGAGAAAGCCGGTGTCACCGTCCATCTTAATCACAGTGTTGAGGTCGACACCCTCAGGGAATTCGATGAGGTAGTGGTTGCAACCGGGGTTAAGCCTCGCCGCCCCGCGATTGAGGGCATTGATCATCCTAAGGTGATTGACTATCAAACCTTTATTCGTGAGCAACCTGAGTTGGGGAGTCACATTGCGATTATCGGCGCGGGCGGGATCGGCGTGGATGTGGCCACTATGATCACTGAACCTGCGAATCAACAACTGGATGACTGGTTGAAAGAGTGGGGGATCGATAAAACTATTTCCCACGAAGGAGGATTGTATCCTGCCCATGACACTAAGAGTGACAAGCAAGTATGGGTCCTGCAGCGTCGGGAAGGCCGCGTTGGCAAAGGCCCAGGGAAAACCACGGGTTGGATCCATCGTAAAACTTTGCAAAAACGAGGCGTAAACTTAGTGGGCGGTGTGACCTACCATAAAATTGATGATGGGGGATTACACATCAGCATCAAAGATGAGCCTCATGTCATTCCTGCCGACCAGATTATTCTCTGTGCCGGTCAAGAGTCTGTGAATGCGTTGGCCAAGACACTTGAGTCGGCAGGTTTGCCATTCCATTTGATTGGCGGGGCGGAGCATGCGGGAGAGCTAGACGCTAAACGGGCCATTCGTCAGGGCATTGAAACCGCACTCGCGCTATAAACCCGTATAAACTGCGCGACTTTGTCGCGCAGTGGCTGTGTTAGCATAAAGCAATCAGTACGATACGCTGCGGTGATACCGTGGCTGCATATACGGGTTACAAGGAAAAGACCATGAACGCACTTGATTTGCTATTACAGCGCCGCTCTATTCCACGTTTAGCCGAGCCAGCGCCAAGCGGCCAAACGTTAGAGAACATTCTTCAAGCTGGATTGCGCGCCCCTGATCATGGCGCATTAACGCCTTGGCAGTTTGTGGTGTGTGAAGGTGAAGGATTAACGCGGCTATCTCAGATTTTAGTGGAGGCCGCGAAAGCCGATGGCGCGGACGATACTGCGATAGAAAAAGCCAAACAAGCACCGTTTCGTGCACCCATGGTCATTGCGGTCATTGCGCGTACACGCTTTCATGAAAAAGTCCCGACGATTGAACAGCATATCTCCGCCGGTTGTGCTACCCAAGCAATGCAAATGGCAGCAGTTGCGCAAGGTTTTCAAGGGTTTTGGCGTACCGGCACCTTTGCCTATCACCCTGTTGTGCGCCAAGCGCTAGATGTAGATGGTGATGATGCGATTGTCGGCTTTTTGTATCTCGGTACTCCAGATTGTGCACCGGCCAATGCACCAACGCGTGATACCAGCAAATACGTGAAGTATCTCTAATTCACTTTTAAAGACCTGTGCATATGTACAGGTTTTTTATTGCGCCCGCCATACGCTTTGCATACCATGTGGTTCATTGCACAGAGTTAGAGAGTGATATGGCGCGCCTATTTATCGCCGAGAAGCCCAGCCTCGGCAGAGCCATTGCCGCCGGTTTGTCCAAACCGCAAAAAAACCACAAAGGCTATATCGAAACCGCCAACGGTGATGTGGTGACATGGTGTATCGGCCACTTGCTTGAGCAAGTCGAGCCGGACGCGTATGACAGCCAGTACAAGCAATGGAAGTTAGCACATCTGCCTATCGTGCCTCAGCAATGGAAACTGCGTCCGCGTAAATCAGCGGCTGGTCAATTAGCGATCGTGAAAAAACTGATCAAGCAGTTTGATCATCTCGTACACGCAGGTGATCCTGATCGCGAAGGACAACTACTGGTTGATGAAGTCATTGATTATGCGGGAGTGAGTAAAGCGAAAAAGGCACGTATTCAGCGCTTGTTAGTCAGCGATCTAAACGTGTCGGCCGTGAAAAAAGCGCTCAACAAAATGGGTGACAATCACGCCTTTGTTCCGCTGTCCGTGTCAGCGTTGGCGCGCTCTCGCGCTGATTGGCTCTATGGGATGAATTTGTCACGTGCCTACACGTTACTCGGTCAACAAGCGGGTTACCAAGGCGTGCTGTCTGTAGGACGTGTCCAAACCCCAGTACTGGGCTTGGTGGTCCGTCGTGACCAAGAAATCGAAGACTTTGTCCCTCATCCTTTCTATCAACTCGATGCTCTGTTGCCGTATCAAGGTGAAATGATCCGAGCTAGATGGCAGCCTAGTGACGCGTGCGCGCAATGGCAAGATGCACAAGGGCGCGTAATTTCTCGCGCTCTGGCTGAGAATGTTGCCAATCGTATTGCTGGCCAACCGGCAAAGGTGACAGAGGCCGAGCGCCAAACCCGCAAGCAGGCTGCGCCGCTGCCCTATAATTTGTCGGCCCTGCAAATTGATGCATCCAAACGGTTTGGCTTTAGTGCGCAAAAAGCGCTAGATATCTGCCAGCAGCTTTATGAGCGACATAAATTGATTACCTATCCGCGTTCGGACTGTCGATACCTGCCTAAGGGCCACTTTGCGGAGGCAGGTAAAGTCGTGCAAGCGATTCGACAAGGGTGCGAACCGCTTATCGATGCGTGCGATCAGGCAGATACCTCTAGAAAGAACAAAGCATGGAACGATGCAAAGGTCGGCGCGCACCATGCCATTATTCCCACCGCAAAAGCGGCGCCTGCTGGGCTTTCTAGTGATGAAGCCAAGCTTTACCAGCTCATCGCGCGCCAGTATCTCATGCAATTTTATCCACCGGCGGAATATGCAGAAGGTAAACTGGTGTTTGATATCGCGGGCGGTTGCTTTATTGCCAAAGGAAAAGTCTTGACCGTTGCAGGTTGGCGTTCGCTACTGCCGAATACGCAAGTGGCTGAGGCGTCAGCGAGCCCCTTGCCTCACTTACAGCCGGGCGAGCAACTAGTGTGTGAGCGCGGTGAGATAAAAGATTGTATGACAGAACCGCCGGCCGCCTTTACCGAATCGAGCCTGTTGCAGGCGATGACGGGGATCGGTCGCTATGTGCAAGATAAAAAACTGAAGGATATTTTACGAGAAACCGATGGTTTAGGGACTGAAGCAACCCGAGCCGGGATCATCGAGTTGTTGCTAAAGCGTGGCTTGTTACAGCGCCAAGGCAAAACCTTACATGCGACACCGAGTGGAAAAGGGCTAATCGCCGCGTTGCCGGAGAGCGCGACCTATCCAGATATGACCGCGCAATGGGAGCGCCAACTGCAAGACATGGCAGAAAAAAAATGCGCCTATCAACCTTTTATGCGTGCGCTGACCGAACAATTACAAGGTTTGATTGAGACGGTAAAAACCGCACCGCCCCCCACATCGTTGAAGAATTTACCGCCGCCACCCAAGCGTCAATTTACCCGTAAACGTCGCACAGGGGATAAAACACCCCGGCGCAAGCGTGCACCCAAACGACAAGCGTCTACAGGCTGATACTTTGGGATTAAAACGCATAAGCGGCAATACAGCCCACTAACGTCATGACAAACAAAAAGAGCTTGAGCGTCTTTGGATTGGCAGAAATCGCAAATTTGACGGCTACGCGTGCGCCAGTCATGGTGCCGACGGCAAGGAGTAGCCCCGGCAGCCAACGCACCAGATCATCAGCAATAAAAACCAGCAACGATAAGGTGGTGAATGCAAGTGTACAAGCCAGCTTAAGCGCGTTGCCGCGCACCAGATCATAATTCAAGGTACCGCATAAAGCCGCCAGTAACACAAAGCCAACCCCAGCTTGGACAAAGCCACCGTAGAACCCTGCTAAACATAAACCCAGCCACGCACTCGGTGTGTCTTTCACTTTTTTAATCGGTGTTCCCGGTGGCGGGGTGAGGGTGGTGGGTTTGACTAACATCACCACTGTCATGGCAAGTAGCGTCCCCAGTAAAAGAGGTTTCACCCAGCTGGTGGGCAGCCAAGCGGCGGCAAGTGCGCCAAGTAAGCCACCAATCAAGCTGGGTACCAGCACTGGCCAGATATCTTGCGTATCAAGTTTGTCGTGGCGTTTAAAGCCAGCCATCCCCGAGGCGCATTGTAACCACACGCCAACGCGATTGGTCGCATTGGCGACGTCGGCAGGCATCCCCATGACCATTAACGCTGGAAGTGTCAGGTTGGAGCCACCGCCGGCTAAGGTATTTATAATACCGGCAATAAACCCAAGCGCGACCAATATCGCGCCATACTCCATGGTCAGTGTCATCCTTGTCTCCTGATGTCTAAAAAGCCAGCATCTCTTACTATGTCAATACGCATTATGTGTCGTGCAACGTCTTTGATGTGTTACTTGATCTAAACCATGTTGTCGGACACCATTCATCACAAACCGGCCCTAAGTGCTGGCGATTCTACGCGGCGGTTATATAATCCCGTGCTACGCCTGAAGTTGTTCATCATGTTCGCCTAAAAAAGTGGGCGAAATAAGGTTGTATTGCGTCATGCAGCAAGCAGTTCCCTCGGCGCTGGACTCTGTCGCCCGTCGTTCGGCCCGAGTAGGGTTTATATACAATATACTGATTTCTATCATGGTCTTCGTGCTTGTTGTCGCGTCAGTGGAATTCTGGCTATACCAACAAGAGCATGATAAACAGATAGATAAAGTGCGCGCGGCATTATTGGCCTATCGGTCTCGTATAGAGCTTAACGTGACACAAAACATGGATTTAAGCTACGGCCTAGCAACCTATATCAGTTTAAATCCTGAGCTTACCCAAGAGGCATTTGCCGAGTTCGCGGCGCAATTGATGTCTCAATCTTCCCATATTCTTAATTTTGGTGCCGCGCGAAATTGGGTGATTAGTCATGTCTATCCGGAGTCGGTGGGCGAAACCCTGCTCGGTACGGATTATCACGATGTTCCGTCACAACTAGAAAGCGTGCGTAACGCCCATGCCTCTGATAAACCCGTAATCTCAGGGCCTGTTGAGTTGCTGCAAGGTGGAACGGCGTTAATTGCGCGACAAAGCATTACCAATGCCCGTAAGCACCTGCCGTGGGGCGTGCTTTCCACGGTGCTAGACATTGAGGCGTTGTTTACCGACAGCTTTACCCAAGGTGAGCGGTTACCCGTTCAAGTTGCCTTAGAAGGGCGCCGACGGCTGACTGAGTCGTTTAAGCCTATCTATGGGACGCCGCAGATACACACGCAGGATCCAGTCATCGTGACGATGAGTTTGCCATCAGGTCAATGGCGTTTACTCGGGATCCCTGAAGATGGCTGGCACGGTGTGCGTTGGCACCCGAGAGTCTGGCTAATGGGTGTCATTGTACTCGGCTTTTGGCTAGGAGGACTCTACGGTCGCTATAATGCTGGCCGCAGCTTTGCACAATCAATTGGTCGGGTTGTGGATGATAGCCATCGTTTCCGCAGTATTTTTAAGCGTCACGACGCTGTGATGTTACTGCTGGATGCCAAAAGTGGCGACATTGTCGATGCTAACGACAGTGCCCAACAGTTTTACGGCTATGACCATGCGACACTGACATCCATGCGGATCAGCGATATTAATACCCATACCGAGAGTGCGTTGCGTCAAAGCCTTTCCCAAGCGCGTCAGCGTGATAAAAACTACTTTATTTTCTCTCACCGTTTAAAAAGCGGTGAGGTGCGTCAGGTTGAGGTGCACTCTTCACCCATCACCATAGGCCATGTCAAATTACTCTTTTCCGTGATCCATGATGTTTCAGAGCGACTTGAGGTTGAGCGTAAGCTGATGCTCAACGCAAAAATCTTTGAACAATCGAGCGAAGGGGTGCTGGTGACGGATGCAGACGCCAAGATTGTGGCAGTCAATGGGGGTTTTAGTGCGATTACGGGCTATCAAGAGGACGATGTTCTAGGGAACGATCCGTCCATTCTTAACTCAGGACGTCATGATAAAGCCTTTTTCCGCGCGATGTGGGAAGAGGTTGCCCAACAAGGCCGATGGAAAGGAGAAATATGGAATCGGCGCAAAGATGGGGTGGTATATCCACAACTGCTTTCTATCAGTGTGGTAAAGAACGACGCCGGTGAGGTGGTGAACTATGTTGGCGTCTTTTCAGACATCTCCAAGCTAAAAGACTCAGAGAAAAAGCTGATTGATTTGGCGCACTATGATGCACTGACCGGCTTGCCGAATCGCTTACTATTGGCATCTCGCACTAGACAAGCACTCAAGATGCCCATGGGGGCTCATGGCAAACTGGCTCTGATGTTCCTCGACCTTGACCAGTTTAAATTTGTTAATGATAACCACGGACACGCCGTGGGCGATGAGCTGCTAAAGCTGGTGAGTCAACGCTTGTATGGTTTGTTAAGAGAAGGGGACACCTTAGCGCGACTGGGCGGAGATGAGTTCGTGGTGCTGCGTTTAATTCACAGTGACAAAGCCGCATGTGTCAGTTTGTCCGAAGACATTATTCAGGCGATGAACCGCTTGTTTGTGCTCAGCGGGGGGATTGATGCTCAGATCGGTGTCAGTATCGGCATTGCCCAATACCCAGATAATGCGGCCAATACCGAAGAGCTACTGACCTTTGCCGATTCTGCGATGTACTTCGCCAAAAAATCGGGTCGCAACACGTATGCGTTTTACAATGATGCGCTAACCGTCGAAGCCAACAACAAATTGCGCTTAGCGGTGGAGCTACGGCAATGCGTGCAAAACGAAGAGCTTGAGCTTTTCTATCAGCCACAAGTGGATCTTGTGACCGGCAACATTATTGGTGTTGAGGCACTGCTGCGTTGGCACCATCCTGAACGAGGCGTGCTCTCGCCGTTTCATTTTATTGACGTGGCTGAAGAGCGCTCGATTATTCACGATATCACCCAGTGGGTGGTGGAAACAGGGTGTCGTCAGTTAAAACAGTGGCAAGATGCGGGTCTAATGGTCTCGTTGGCGGTAAATATCTCACCACGCAATCTAGCGGATATTACCTTTACGCAGGTCGTGGCTGAAGCACTGGAAAAAACGGGCGCCGATCCGCGCTTTCTCGAGTTGGAGATCACCGAAAACACCCTAATTGAAAATCAAGCCAGTGCACTGAAAGTGTTGGAGCAGTTGCGAGAAAAAGGGGTGGGTATTGCGATTGATGACTTTGGGACTGGGTATTCGTCGATGGCCTATTTAAAACGATACCCGATCTCTAAGTTGAAAATCGATCGACACTTTATCAAAGATATCCAAAGTGAAGCTCCGGATGAAGAGGAAGTGGCGATCGTGTCTGCGATGATCGCAATGGCCGATAGTCTCGGCATGGGCGTAGTGGCAGAAGGGATTGAAACCACTCACCAACAAGCGATATTGCGTGAGCTAGGCTGTACCTTCGGACAAGGCTTTCTGTATAGCCGACCTGTGCCCGCAGACGAGATCGCCGAGCTATTCGGCATTGATGAGAGTCTATGAAAACCGATTAACTCCGCCCTCTCTGGTTAGCCCTCACACTTTTAGGGCTGAGAGCCAAGAATGATGTTATCACCTTGCTGTTTTTTTACCCTAGTAGAAAATGGCAAGGAGCACGATCATGATCCCCTTATTTTCTTGGCGGCGCATTGCGCTGGCTGTGGCGGTTGCTTGTTCAGCCTCGGTGTTTGCAGCGCCACATATCACGGTTTCAACGTCAACCACGCAAACGGATGGGCCGCTTACTGACCAGCATCCCACTGTTTTCTCATTGGGTAAAAACACTTACAAGGTCTCGGTTAGTGGGCTTGACGGTGAATGCGACGCGACCTCACCGAGCCGAGTCAAATTCAACACGCCAATTCCTTTATCGTGCCACGCGGAGAGCCACTTTGAGGTCAATATTCGCTTTGCCGGTGACTATGGTTTCTATTTCGATCCTAGCACCCACACACTGAGTATTAAGCGAGAACCTAAAAAAAACGCGACTGTGTTTAAACGGCCTTTGCCTGATGTGCAATGCCCAGTTTATCGCGGTGGCCCTGTCACCCTTACTGTTGGTGAGGCATTCGCCGATGGCACACTATTGAAAGAGGCGCTCAGCGGTCAGGTTGTACGTGTTCGCGACCATCAGGTGACGCTGACACCAGCATCAAATAGCGGTGGATTGATATTATTAGCGCCGACCGAGCGCGAACCTCAGGCATTTACCTACCGCAATGCCAATATCTACTTTGTGATGGTTGATCGCTTTCACAACGGTGATCCAAGCAATGATCACAGCTACGGTCGCCACGCCGATAATCAACAGAACATTGGTACCTTCCATGGTGGTGATTTACAGGGGGTACTCGAAAAGCTCGATTATATTCAATCACTGGGTACGGATGTGATTTGGCTGTCACCCATTGTCGAGCAGGTACACGGCTTTGTTGGAGGCGGCAGTAAAGGCGCGTTTCCTTTTTATGCTTATCACGGCTATTGGGCGCGAGACTTTACGCAAGTAGACCAAAACTTTGGCGATGATGCGGTGCTGAAAAAACTGGTAGAGGCCGCACATCAACGTGGCATGAAGGTCTTTCTTGATGCAGTGGTTAACCATCCTGGTTACGCCACCTTAGCGGACTTACAACAAGATGGCATTGAGGTGGTGAATGCGGACGCGTTACCACCGCAATGGCAAGATTGGCACCCCAAAAAAGGGCAAAATTGGCATGATTTTCACCAAGCGGTGAATTATCAAAGTGCAAACTGGCAGCACTGGTGGGGTAAAGATTGGGTACGTGCGGGACTACCGGGCTACGATGCACCTGGATCCAGCGATCAAACCCTGACTTTGGCAGGGCTTCCTGACTTTAAAACTGAATCGACTCAGTCAGTGACGCCGCCTCAGTGGTTGCTTGATAACCCTGGCACACGTGTAAAAGCCCAAGATGGCTATACGGTTAGCGATTATTTACTTGAGTGGCAAACTCAGTGGGTTGAACGCTTTGGGATAGATGGGTTTCGCGTCGATACGGTTAAACATGTCGATGGTGAGATCTGGCGAGCGCTCAAACAGAAAGCCAGTGCCGCTTTGGCATCGTGGCGACAGAAGCATCAGCAGTCCGGCGCGCCTTTTTGGATGATGGGAGAAGTGTGGGGCCACAGCGCCTATCGCAGCCCGTATTTCGATCAAGGTTTTGATGCGCTCATCAACTTTGACCTGCAAAAACAGATGGACAAAGGTGCGTACTGTCTCAGCCAAATGGAAGACACTTATCATGCTTACGCCCAAACCATGCAAAACGAAGCGGATTTTATTCCTGTGAGCTATATGTCGTCACATGATACCGAGCTGTTCTATAGCCGCTTCAAAGATATGGCGATGCAACGCGGCGCGGCCAATGCACTCTTGCTCACACCGGGGGCTATTCAAGTGTATTATGGCGACGAGGTTGGGCGAGACTTGGGTCCCTATGGAGATGATTTCCACCAGGGCACGCGCTCTGACATGGTGTGGTCACGTACTCCAAAGCAACAGCGTTTGTTAGCCCATTGGCGTAAGGTGGCTCAGTTTAGACAGCAGCATCCCGCCGTAGGCGCAGGGGTACATCGGGCCATTGCCCAAGACAATGCTTATGTCTTTTCCCGACAGCTAGGTGATGACACCATTGTTGCCGCCTTTGTCGGTCGAACCGCAAGCCAACCGTAGAAATGAAAAAGCCCGCCACTCAGAGAGTGGCGGGCGAGAAGATTGGTCGGTCTGACTGGATTTGAACCAGCGACCCCTGACACCCCATGACAGTGCGCTACCAGGCTGCGCTACAGACCGACTAAGCGCTATATTACGAATCACCCTCACAGCTGTCAATTACTCAACGGTATTGTTTTCCTGTTTTTCAATCGTTTGGCTATTAATGCGCCACTTCGTGATTGAAATTAACGGTCATGCTCTTCTGGGTGATAGAAACGCTTCAATTCATGCATGACTTGCATCAATACAGACAGCTGCGGCTTGCCTTCCGGCAAGGGGGTATAGTGCTTATCATACACTTTATAGTTACCAAATTTGTCCACTACCGTGGTCTTTTGTGGCTGCACGACCACGATATCACGGCTATCTCCAGCAATAACCCATTTACGCGGGCGATTTTTCAGCTCGAACAAATTGGTCCCACTGCTGTAGTTTTCAGCGGGTGAGCTCACTGACAGCATGGACTCCATCAAGGTGGGGGCCACATCTAGGTGACTACTGTAATGAGTAATTTGTTCTGGTGCTTGATTTGGCCAATGCATGACTAAAGGCACTTGCAACTGATAACGGCTGTAATTGGTATTGGAACCCCATGTATTTAAACCGGTTTCGTTAAACTCCATACCATGGTTGGACGTAATCATAACCACCGTGTTTTCGAGCTGTCCCGATTGTTTCAAGTCTTCCAATAAAGCGCCAAGCTGATCATCGACATAGTGCGCGGCATTGTTGTAGCTATTTTTCAATACCAGCGCCGTTTGGGTATCGACGCCGGCCATTGCGCTATCTAATGACGGCTGGAATGGTTGTGGATAGTCACCGCTTTGCTCGTAGTCACTCACGGTAGCGAGCTCCAGATAACCAAACCAAGGCGATGTATCACGCGCCGCAAGCCATGCTTGCATCTGAGAGACTGCTTCTGCATCGGCTTGCCAAGCTGGGAGATCAGGCAGATCATCGCTTTGTAAGTCGGCGCTAAAGATACTTTGGTAATAAATTGGATTGGTAAAACCATCGCCACTGAATAGTCCAATCTGGTAGCGACGATTATTCAATGTATTCATGAGTACCGGACGCAGGCCTTCCGTGCGTGCACTTTGTGCATAGCTGCCGGGAAGACCATAGAAGAGCCCAAACAGCCCAGCCATGTCGTCATTGCTGCTGCTGAAGTGATTTTTAAACCACAGGTTCTCATTGGCAAACTGGTAAAGATGCGGCATGGTCACTGGGTTGAGCATGTCGGCGCGCAGCCCCTCGATCATTACCATCAATAGGTTTTTCTGATATTTACTCGCATCCGGTGCAAACGCGAGAGGCTCTAGGGGATAGCGAATGACCTCGCTATTTTCCTGACCCCGCTGTTCGCGGAGACGTTGGTATTCTTGCCTATCCAGCAAGCCATATTTTTCCATAAAGGTCTTCGCTGTCATTGGATAGGAGACAGGGAAGGTCGAGCGTTGCGCAGTCACGGGACTATAGATAAATGCGTCGGCCCAAATATGGATCAGATGGCTAGAAATAAAGCAGATTGCAAACACGGTCGCGACCGGGATCCCGATGCGCTTGCGCGTCAGTTTACGAAGTTTACGCCACACCCATTCTGACATGATTAATTGGAGAATAAAGATAGCTGGCACGGCAACAAAGAGGTATTGCCAGTGTGCATTCATGTCAGTTTTTTCGCCGCTTAACAACAGCTCCCACACCAAGGGGTTAAGATGGAGGTGGAGGGTTTCGTAGGCATAAATATCGAGCAGCAACACCATCATACCCGTGGTTGCCACCAGTACGGCAAACAAGCGCATTAAGCGCTGTGAGGGAATGATAAAACTCGCCGGGAAGATGATCAGTATGTACAACGCAAACACAAGAAAGCCAAAATGGCCGACCCAGTTAAAAATCAGGTACGTTTGTCCTAACAGTGTTTCGGGCCATCCTGACTGGCTGATATAGCGTGTGCCAAGCAACATAGCGGCAATGATATTAAAAAAGCTAAACCAATGCCCCCAGCTAATCAGCTGAGATACTTTGTCACGATACGATGTTCCGCTATCAACCATACGTCTTTATTCTTCTCTTTTAAGATGCTGCTGCACGGTGCGTTATTGTTTGTCGATAGAAGACAACAACGCTTGGGCGAATTTCTCGGCAAAAGCCTGACGTTGCGCGGCAGGAATATTCTGATTCAGGATATTGGTGGCGACGTTACCGACCACCATGAGCGACAAATCTGTTGACGCATCGTGTTGTTCTAACACATTGACAACATCACTGATGATGCGTTCCACTTGTTTGTCGTCATACTTTGAAGTTACAGGCATAAATTCGTCTTGTCGTAATAAAACCAAAGCTGCGTATAATAACCCACACTTTAGTCTTACTGAAAATCTTTTCAATCATGAGCCTCACGCTTTCTAACGTAATATTGCATCAAATCGTTAAGCAAGATGATGATTCGCTTAACGTTCATCTTCGTGACGGACCGTTACCGCTCAACGATCAAACTGACAATCTGATGGCCGATGTACATCGGGTATATCACGCAAAAGCAGGCAAAGGGTTTGCTTTATTTGACACTGACAGTGAATTTCAGCAGTGGTTAAAGGAATATCGTGACCAAGCCCTCGACTTTCGTACTTTTTCTGAAAAAGCTGTCGAACGTTTGCGTAATGAACTTGCTAAGTACCCCTTTGCCGACAGCGGTACATTAATCATGGCGCATTATCGTGCGCTTGCGACCGATTATCTGTTTATTGGAGTGGTCGAATCTAAGCACAGTTTGCGGGTGACGGATGAGCTTGACGTCAATGCGACTGAGTACCTTGACGTGAGTAAGATGGATATTGCGGCGCGCATCGATCTCTCCACATGGGAGACCGACGCAGACTCCAACCGATATTTGTCCTTCATCAAAGGCCGAGTCGGACGCAAAATTGCTGACTTTTTCCTCGACTTCTTGCAAGCGCAAGTGGGCATGGACAGTAAACAGCAAAACCAAGTGTTGATGCAGGCCGTGGAAGATTACTGCGATGATGCGCGTTTGGAAAAAGAAGAAAAGAACGCGTATCGCAAGCAGGTCTTTGATTATTGTAATGATCAACTTAAATCAGGCGATGAAGTGGTAGTGAAAGAGCTTGCTCAAGAATTACCGCCAACGCCTGACGGTGTCGATTTCTACCAGTATGCCAATCAACAAGGTTATGAGCTTGAAGAGCAATTTCCTGCCGATCGGACGACCATGCGAAAACTTACCAAATTTGTAGGGGCTGGTGGCGGCTTATCGGTAAACTTCGATGCCATGCTGTTAGGTGAACGCGTCTTTTATGATCCAGAGACCGATACCCTGACTATCAAAGGCACCCCGCCTAATCTGCGTGATCAACTGCAGCGACGATTAACCAGTCGCGACGACTAATCATCAAGACCAAAGTGATCGATGAGGCTAATCAGTAATGGGTGAATTTTCACCCATTTCTTTTTGGTCCGATCCCGTTTTCGTCGATCCACGCTGAATTGTTCCTTCTTCCTTGTTCACAGATTGACCTTGAGCGCCTAAAACGTAAACGAAACGTTATTTAAACGTCACTCAAATGTCATGAGTGACCTCACTGGCACAAGGAAAGAGGTTGAACAATGAAAAAGCTGACATTGTCTGCAATTGCACTATCAGTCACGTTAGCGAGTGCAGCTCACGCTGCCCCTGAAGTGATTAAGTTCTCCCACGTGGTGGCAGAAAACACGCCCAAAGGACAAATGGCGCTGCATTTCCGAGATCTTGTCGCTGAGCGTATTGGTGACAAATACGAAGTGGAAGTGTATCCAAACTCACAATTGTTTGGTGACGGCAAGGAGATGGAAGCGCTCCTACTTGGTGATGTCCAGTTTATTGCCCCTTCTTTATCTAAATTCTCCAAGTACACCAAAAAACTCCAAGTCTTCGATTTGCCATTTTTGTTTGAGGACATGGAAGCGGTTGACCGTTTTCAGCAATCAGATGCGGGGCAATCGTTGCTGCAGTCGGTCAAAAGCAAAGGCATGATCGGGCTGGGCTATCTGCATAACGGCCTCAAGCAATTGTCTGCCAGTGAGCCACTACGGGTACCGAGTGATGCGTCTGGTAAGAAATTCCGTATCATGAGCTCGGATGTGTTGGCGGCACAATTTGATGCGGTAGACGCGGTGCCGCTTAAAAAGCCCTTCTCAGAAGTCTTTACCCTTCTACAAACCCGAGCCATTGATGGCCAAGAGAATACCTGGTCAAACATTTATTCGAAGAAGTTCTTTGAAGTTCAGCCTTATATCACAGCCTCAAATCATGGTGTGCTTGATTACATGGTTACCACCTCGGCGGAATTTTGGATGCAACTCCCAGATGCTGACCGTGAAGTGCTGAAAAAAGCGTTGGATGAGTCAGTGGCTTATGGCAATCAAATTGCGCAACAAAAAGCAGATGATGACCGCCAGAAGATCATTGACTCAGGACGCAGCCAAATTCTCACTTTGACCGACAAAGAGCGTGGTGAGTGGGTCGAAGCTATGCAGCCAGTGTGGCAGCAATTTGAGGATGAGATTGGTGCTGACTTGATTCAAGCGGCGGTACAAGCCAATCAATAATATCTAGCCGGGGATACCCCGGCTTTTGTTTTATCTCCGGTCTGACCGGGTTCATCCGTAGGGAGTGTAGGATGATCAAGTTCTTGCATCGATTCGAAGAAACCGTCATTGGGCTACTGCTGGTGGCGACGACCTTGTTGGTCTTTGTGGAGGTGGTGCTGCGTTTCTTCTTTAACGAAGGCTTGCTTTGGGCACAAGAGGCCACCTTGTATTTATCGGCCTGGATGGTGCTGATTGGCGCGTCATGGGGGATCCGAGAAGGCGCGCATATTGGGGTAGATGCCTTGGTGAAAACCTTTTCACCGTCACTGCAAAAGACAGTGACCTTAATTGCACTGGCGCTCGCCATGGTGTACTGCATGCTGTTTTTCTATGGCAGTTGGGTCTACCTGAGCAAGATGAAGCTAATTGCGATTGAAATGGAAGACATTCCGATAGAAAAGTGGAAAGCCATGCTGTGCTTGCTGATCGGGTTCGCTTTGCTTGGACTGCGCATGATCACTGTGGCTATCGAAGTCATTCAAGGCAAGCGTCTGGGTTTTGGCTTTGCTGATGAAGCGAAGGAGAGCATGCATCTCGCTGAAGAAGGTGTTGAGGGTATGCCAACACGCCGTCCAGCGGAAGGCAAGGAGGAATCAAAATGACCATTGCGGTTTTGTTTGGGTTATTGTTTTTGTGCATGTTCATGGGCATGCCCATTGCCATTGCGCTGGGGTTATCGAGTGTCAGTACTATTTTGCTGTTCTCCAATGATTCCCTTGCCTCGATTTCTCTGAAACTTTTTGAAGCGACGACGCACCATTACACGCTGTTGGCGATTCCTTTTTTCATCTTATCTTCTGCCTTTCTCTCAACTGGAGGAGTGGCGCGTCGGTTAATTAATTTTGCGGTTGATTGCGTCGGCCATGTACGTGGTGGATTGGCGATGGCATCTGTCATGGCGTGCATGCTGTTTGCGGCAGTCTCTGGTTCATCGCCTGCAACGGTTGCAGCCATTGGCTCGATTGTGATTGTTGGGATGGTAAGAGCAGGCTATCCAAAAGCGTTTGCCGCTGGGGTAATCGCCAATGCGGGCACCTTGGGGATATTGATCCCACCGTCAATTGTGATGCTGGTATATGCGGCGGCAACGGAAGTGTCTGCCTCGAAGATGTTTATGGCGGGCTTTATTCCGGGCTTAATGATGGGCGGGATCCTGATGGTCGCGATTTACATTGTCGCACGCATTAAAGGCTTACCCTCACAACCTTTCCCAGGCGTTAGCGCAGTGCTTGGCTCAGGGGCGCGAGCGATGGGCGGACTCATGCTTATCATCATTGTGTTGGGCTCTATCTATGGTGGCATAGCCAGCCCGACTGAAGCGGCTTCAGTTGCGGCTGTGTACGCATGGTTGGTGAGTGTGTGGGGATACCGTGATATCGGACCGCTGAAAGACACCCCGTGGCGTGTTGAGGGCGAGTCATCAATTCGTGCTTGGGGGCGTAATATCGTCCAGCTGCCTTGGGTGATGATACGCTCGGCAACCGATAAAGAAGTGGCCCATGTAGTAAAAGATGCCGCTAAGGTTAGCATTATGCTGCTCTTTATCATTGCCAATGCGATGTTGTTTGCTCATGTGCTGACCACTGAGCGTATTCCACATACCATTGCTGAAAGCATTGTGGCATGGGGGCTGCCTGCATGGGGCTTTTTAATCGTGGTCAATATTCTCCTATTGATTGCGGGAAACTTTATGGAACCGTCGGCGATTTTGTTGATTATGGCGCCGATTTTGTTCCCCATCGCCATGCAGTTGGGCATCGACCCCATTCATTTGGGGATCATTATGGTGGTCAATATGGAAATCGGGATGCTGACCCCACCGGTTGGGCTAAACCTATTTGTGACGGCGGGGATTACTGGTGAGTCCATTGGTTGGGCAATCAAGGCGGCGCTGCCTTGGCTAAGCTTGCTACTGGTGTTCTTAATGCTGATTACCTACATTCCGCAAATTTCGCTCTTTTTACCTGAGTACCTCGATTCATTGCGCTAGCGAGAGTTGAGTACTTGGTATGCAAACAAAGAAGGCGCCGATTCGGCGCCTTCTTTATCTTCAGATTGCCCGCGGCGAGCGTGCTTCGCCGCGTAACAAAAAAAGATTATGCTTTCTCTGCTGCAGGCGTCATGGTTTCCGCCGCAGTTTGTTTGTCATCTACTTTGTCAACAAACCATCCCATGTAGCTGGTTACGATGGTGACAGCGATACACACAAAGCTTAACCACATGAACGGGGCGTAAGACAGGGTTGCGACACCCAGAATGCTGGCCATGTAGATACCATTGTCACTCCACGGCACCATGCCTGATGTCAGCGTGCCGCCGAACTCAGCATTTCGCGATAGGTTTTTGCGTTGATAACCTAAGCGGTCGTAGTTTTTGGCACAGATTTTTGGTGTCAGAATCAGAGATACATACATCGCTGAGCCAAAAATGTTCCCCATAAACGCCGTACCAATGGTTGAGGTGGCTAGGCTACCTGCGCTGTTAACACGACGCTCAAACAGATTCGCAATGGTATGTAAGACGCCGACTTTTTCCAGCAATCCGCCGAAACCAAGACCAAACACGATCACCGCAACCGAGCCTAGCATCGATTCCATGCCGCCACGGTTTAAGATGGCATCAATAAAATCGACGCCCGAGGAGATGTGAAAAGGCGCCCACGCGGTGTTGATTGCCTGCACGGGAGTCATGTCTTGTAGCATCACAGCCCATACAATACCCAGTAACGAGCCAAAGCTAATCACAGGGAACGAGGGTAGACGCATCGCAAGCAATACCAATACCGCCAAAACTGGAATGAAAGAGAGCGGCGTGATCACAAATTGATCTTCCATGGCCAACATCACGGTCTCAACTTGGCCCATGTCCACGTTGCCCGCGTAGTGCCACCCTACAGCGGTAAAGAGGATACCGGTGATGATGTAGCTGATCAGTGCAATAG
The DNA here is from genome assembly GCF_001722075.1 of Salinivibrio sp. SS2. Classification (NCBI taxonomy): domain Bacteria; kingdom Pseudomonadati; phylum Pseudomonadota; class Gammaproteobacteria; order Vibrionales; family Vibrionaceae; genus Salinivibrio; species Salinivibrio sp. SS2. Next base: position 39,455 of record NZ_MEBP01000106.1, read on the forward strand.
GCAGCATGCCTTTAATGTGCTCAACGATCTCAACGCCTGACATTGATGAGGCCAAAATCACCGAATCTGAGAGCGGCGACATTTTGTCACCAAAGTAACAACCAGAAAGCACGGCGCCTGCGGTCATGGGGGCAGGAATACCCAACCCTTGTCCAATGCCCATCATTGCGATGCCGGCTGTACCTGCCGAACCCCAAGAGGTTCCGGTAGCCAATGCGGTGAGGGAACAAATCAACATGGTCGCAAGAAGGAAAATAGAAGGGTGAATTGCTTTTAGACCATAGAAGATAATGGTTGGAACGATACCACCTGCAATCCATGTACCGACTAAGGCACCGACCGAAAGCAGAATAAGCACAGCGCCTAAACCATTTGAGATCCCTTTCGTGGCAGCAGCCTCAAGGTCTTTATATTGATGACCGAGTTTTAGGCCTAATACCATGATCACGAACCAGCCGATAAACAGGGCCAATTGGATCGGGAGATCGAGTTTTGCCGTAAATGAAAACGCTAGCGCGAGAAATATACCGAGCGAGAGAATCACTTGAAAGACTGATGGCAGTCTTGCTTGTTGTGTTGTCATAACCTTAACCTTCTTCACGTCGCACTCCTTGCAAAGCCGTGGGGCGAACGTATCGACATCATTATTGGAAGGTGGACCTAATGTGATAGCGCGACTACTCCCTGCGCAATTTACCCCCTTTAACTAGGGCTAAACTCACATCACTCTCCGTGTGTCAGTATCCTATTCCGTTTGTGAGGCGACATACTCTAGCTAACACCACAAAGAGATGGGAAACATTTTTGCCAGTAATGTGAGTCTTCCGCGAATTAGGTTGCGATTACCGTATTCAGGTTAAACCTAGGGAAAGAGTTAGTTTTAAATTGATTAAAATTCAGTTTTCATTTTGTTGCTGACTGTGTGTTTTTTCGTCGCGCATACGTTAAATGTCTTCATACACGTCTGTCTGGATTCCTTTGGTTTGATGAGGAATTGAACAGTTAACGACCTTGACCTGACTATCGTAAATCGACGTGTTAGTATCAAAAGCGTTTTTTCACTGACCGAACCGTGCTTATCTGGTTAAGCGTTTGGTTCAGTCACACAACATGGAGTGTGAAATTATGATGCGAGTAGGTTTAATTGGCTGGCGTGGCATGGTGGGATCTGTGCTGATGCAGCGTATGGTAGAAGAAAAAGACTTTGACCATATTGAGCCTGTCTTCTTCAGCACCTCACAAGTTGGCATCGCGGCCCCGAATTTCGGCAAAGATGCGGGCATGCTTAAAGATGCTTACGACATTGAGGCCCTCAAAACCCTAGATGCTATTATCACCTGCCAAGGCGGGGATTACACCAACGCGGTTTATCCTAAGTTGCGTCAAGCTGGCTGGAAAGGCTACTGGATTGATGCAGCCTCATCATTGCGAATGGCAGATGATAGTATCATCACCTTGGATCCGATTAACTTTAAACAGATTCAAGCGGGGATCCACGGCGGTACACGCACCTTTGTGGGCGGTAACTGCACCGTTAGCTTGATGCTAATGGGCCTAGGCGGTCTTTACCAATCAGGTTTAGTCGAGTGGATGACGGCACAAACCTATCAAGCCGCGTCTGGCTCTGGCGCGAAGCATATGCGCGAGCTGATCAGTCAAATGGGTGTGATTAATGATGCGGTTAACACCGATCTTGCCAGTCCCGCGACCTCGATTCTCGACATCGACCGTAAAGTCGCCCAGACCCTTCGCTCCGATGATTTCCCTGCCGATAACTTTGGCGTGCCACTAGCGGGCTCACTGATCCCTTGGATTGATGTGAAACGTGATAATGGTCAGAGTAAGGAAGAGTGGAAAGCGACTGTTGAAACCAACAAAATCTTAGGTCTACAAGACAATCCAATCCCTATCGATGGCACTTGCGTACGTATTGGTGCAATGCGTTGTCACAGCCAGGCCTTAACGGTGAAGCTTAAAAAAGCGGTACCAATGGATGAAATCGAAGAGATGATTGGTTCGCACAATGATTGGGTGAAAGTAGTACCTAATGAACGTGAAGTGACCATGACTGACTTGAGCCCAGCGAAGGTGACAGGCACGTTATCGATCCCGGTAGGCCGCCTACGTAAACTGGCAATGGGTGATGATTTCCTCAACGCCTTTACCGTGGGTGACCAACTGCTTTGGGGGGCGGCTGAGCCACTGCGTCGCTCGCTACGCATTATCTTAGCGGAAACCGCGCAAGATTAATGAGGACTATTTCGCCAAACCAAGCCGCCTATTTGGGCGGCTTTTTATTGCCCATCATTTAGTGGTCGTCGCCGGTGAGCTTTAGCCATTGTGTAATGATGAACATGAACCACAAAAAAGGAGGCGATAATCGCCTCCTTTTGACTGGGTATGTGACGTTACGTCATTAAGCGGCGAAGTTTTTCGCGACAAATTCCCAGTTGATCAGTTTCCAGAACGCAGCCATGTAGTCTGGACGTACGTTACGGTAATCGATGTAGTAAGCGTGTTCCCAAACATCAACAGTCATCAGTGGCGTTTCACCGTCGTGAGTCACTGGTGTTTCAGCATTTGAGGTGTTCACGATTGCCACAGAACCGTCCGCTTTTTTGACCAGCCAAGTCCAGCCAGAGCCAAAGTTGTTCACTGCTGAGGTAGTGAACTGAGTTTTGAACTCTTCGAAAGAGCCAAACGCTTTGTTGATTGCGTCTGCTAGCTCACCAGTTGGCTCGCCACCGCCGTTCGGGCTTAGGCAATGCCAATAGAAGGTGTGGTTCCACACTTGAGCTGCGTTGTTGAAGACACCGCCTGAAGAGGTTTTGATGATGTCTTCAAGTGATTTACCTTCGAATTCAGTCCCTTCGATCAGACCATTCAGCTTAACCACGTACGTGTTGTGGTGTTTGCCATAGTGATACTCGAGGGTTTCTTTTGAAATGTGTGGCTCTAGCGCGTCTTTCGCGTAAGGCAGTTCAGGTAGTTGGAATGACATTGCTTATATCTCCGTTTTTATATGGGGAGTGCTTCCTGTAGTCCGACACCGACATTATCTAAAGAGGGAATGTTCTCAGCTGATACCACTGTAAAACATTACCTCATGGCGGTGTGGCTACTCTTTTTCGTTTTGCTCCGCCTAGTTTAGCAAGTTTTTACTTTATTAAAAGGATGGCGGCAAAATTTTTGTTGCTAATCCCACAATGGATTTAGGCATTTTTTTCCAATCGGTTAGCAAGTAGAATCAAGGGTAAGACTCAAAGACAGTGTTCGAGGAAGCAATGGAAACGATTGATAAGATTAAGCAGCAAATCGAAGAAAATGCGATTCTGCTGTATATGAAAGGCTCTCCTAAGCTGCCAAGTTGTGGTTTTTCATCACAAGCATCACAAGCGCTGATGGCATGTGGTGAAAAGTTTGCTTATGTAGACGTACTCCAAAACCCAGATATCCGCGCTGAACTACCCGTTTATGCCCAGTGGCCAACCTTTCCACAGCTGTGGGTTGAGGGTGAATTAGTCGGCGGTTGTGACATTATTTTGGAAATGTTCCAAAAGGGTGAGTTACAGCCACTCGTCAAAGAAGCGGCAGAGCGTCGTGACGCGAGCGAAAATGAGTGATTGAGAAGACACTCATTCGCTGAAGCATGCAAAAAGCCACGTTGAGAAACGTGGCTTTTTTATCGCTGACAGAGGCCTTTGCGATTACAGCACCATCGCCGCTAACCAGCCAAAGGCAATCAGAGGTAGGTTATAGTGGATAAAGGTAGGAACCACTGTATCCCAAATATGCTCGTGCTGTCCGTCGGCATTGAGCCCTGATGTTGGACCTAACGTCGAGTCGGATGCCGGGGAACCCGCATCACCAAGCGCGGCAGCCGTGCCGACCAATGCGATAGTCGCCATTGGCGAGAAACCAAACGCCAAAGACAATGGCACATAGATGGTCGCGATAATCGGAATGGTCGAGAACGATGAGCCAATGCCCATGGTCACCAACAAGCCAACGACCAACATCAGAAACGCGGCTAGCGGCTTGTTGTCGCCAATTGAGCCAGATAAGGAGCTGACGAGCGATTCAACCCCGCCGGTGGCCTTCATCACTGCCGCAAATCCCGCTGCCGTAATCATGATAAAGCCGATCATGGCCATCATATGGACCCCTTTGGTGAACACATCTTGGGTGTCTTTCCAGCGGATCACGCCGCCAAAGGTGAATACCATAAAGCCGGCTAATGAGCCCACAATCATTGAGCCCGCCATCAACTGAACGCTTAGAGCGGCGACAATTGCGACGCCAGCGACCCAAAGATTTCGTGACTCAACCTGATTGTTTTCAGGTTCGGCATCGAGAATTGCGCCTTCCTGATACTGCCGTGGCTTGCGATAGCTAATAAAAGTGGCGATCAGTAAGCCCACGACCATGCCAGCGGCGGGAAGCAACATTGCAGTTGGTACTTGAGCAGCAACCACATCGAGGCCATTTTCATTCAGGTTTTTGAGCAAAATGTTGTTCAAAAAGATGCCACCAAAGCCAACGGGTAATACCATATACGGCATAATTAAACCGAAGGTCAGCACACAAGCCACCAAGCGGCGATCGAGCTTTAAGCGTTGGAACACATGCAGTAACGGTGGGATCACAATAGGAATAAATGCAATGTGTACGGGGATCGCGTTCTGAGACGAAATGGCGAGTAAGCCGAGTAAAATTAAGACAAGATACTTGAATGTGGTTGTCGCAGCGTCGGTTGGGCGTGCATTGAGTTTACGGATCACCGCATGGGCGAGCACATCTGTTATCCCTGAGCGGCTAATCGCCACGGCAAATGTGCCAAGCATGGCATAACTTAGAGCAATAGTGGCGCCGCCACCTAGTCCACCTTCAAAGGCGCTGATGGTGTCTGACAAGCTCAAGCCGCCAACCAATCCACCTAAGACGGCGCTAAATGTCAACGCAACCACGACATTGACGCGCATTAGCGCCAGTGCCAGCATGACACAGACCGAAATAACTACCGGGTTCATGAAAACTTTCCTGTTATGGGCATTGTGACTGCAGCTATGCTGCGGGGTCTATCTATGGTTTTGTAATTAAGCCACCCAGTTTGCGCAAAAATTTGTCTGTGTCGAGGGGGAATCGACTTTTTTTGTTATTTTATTTCATCAAAAAAAGTGAAGGTCGCTAAAGCGCTAAAAAATTGGCTTGCCAGTTTACTTGATTGTCTACCTATGCGGCAGGTTGATTGATGAAGCAGAAAAGGTTTTTATTACTTCGACATGAACAAAAAAACGGCCAACATAAAGCTGGCCGTTTGATACGAGTATTTACTGATTGAGGTTAGAACAAGTAGTTCAACTGTAACCCGTAGATATACGCGTCACCACCGGCTGAGAAAGCAAAGCCATCTTCGCTCCCGTCTACTTGGTCACCATCCAAGTATGCAAAACCTGCATCGATAGAGAGATTATCGTTTGCGGTGTACGTCGTGCCCAGACTCCACCAGTGGCGATCAGAATCAGGGATACTCAGCGTGCGATCCTCTGCACTGACAGGGCTCTCATCATAAGCATAACCCGCACGGAACGCCCAATGTTTATCCATGGTATAGGTAGCACCCAGCGCATAGCGCCAGCTATTATCCCAGTTTTCATCTTTCTGTAAGCACTGCCCAGCGGTACCATCATTACAGTTGGACGCGGAGCTGGTTGCTTTTAGTTCCTGGAAGCTATCCCAGCCGATATACATGGCACTATAATGAAGAGCAATCTGTTGATTTAACTGATGGAAGCCTGAAAACTCAATGATCTCGGGAAGGTTGAGTTCAAGCTCCCCTGATACTGATTGCCCAGGCTTGCCCACAGAAGCGGTAGCTAGCCCTTCATAGTTCCCCTCAAGGGTAATATCAGACTGTGAACGATAAGAAAGTCCGAAACGATTATCTTCGTTAACTTCCCATAAAGCGCCGAGGTTCCAGCCAAACCCCCAGCCATCACCTTTAAGATGCGCGATGCGATCTGTTGCTGACGAGGTCCCAGGCAATGATGGGGTTCCTGCCCCAGCACCAGCAAATCGATTTAATTCTGCATCCGCATAAATTGCACTGATACCGGCACCGATACTCCATCGTTCGTTTAGTTTATATGCGATGTTAGGGTTAAAGTTCATCGTGACGAGTGCTGTATCCCCTGCACCGACGCCAGCTGCAAAATCTTTTGGATATTCAGTAGATAGACCAAAATTAGAAAAAGCGGAAAAGCCGACGACAAATTTTTCATCGATAGGATGGATTAAATGGAAGCTTGGCACGTACTCCGTCGGCGCAATATCTTTCGCTTCTGTGGACATTCCTAGAGCTTCTAGAGTCGCTTTTGGTACTGCACCATTATTAGCGCTTTGCACATCCGCATGCACATCTGGGTCAATGATACTTAGACCACCTGAAAACGCGGTGGTATTGAAGCGGGTTAGGGCGGCAGCATTTCGTGCGCCGACTGCCGCATTATCCGCAATCGCGGCTTCACCGGCAAAGGCTCGCCCCAAACCGGATACCGAGGTTTCTGACACTTGGAAGCCGGCACTGTGAGCTTGCACGGCTAGCAAAGATAAACTGGTTGCCACTAGCGATTTTTTAAATAGTGATGACATAGCGCGCCTCACTCCTTGATTAATTTAGCTTCTTGTCCTTTGGGGCCGCCCCCTTCCGCGCCCATGTTCTCTGAGCTACAAAAGTGGTCGGATGTTATTCACGACTAATAGTGGCACCGATTTGCTATTTGTTAAAGGGAGGTTTCAAAAGGGAAAACTAAGTGATATGCGAGAATTGTTAGCATGTGTTTGTATTAGACGTTTTAAGTAAAAACTCTACTCAGTGATTTAGTGAAATCTTTATTGATTTTACGCCTTTTTTCTAGCTGTGCTTTGTTGCGCATGCTTTGTGTGCCTGTTTAAGTTCTCTCTGTGGAAGTGTTTAGGTAAGGTGATAATTAGATCGCAAAAATGTGACGCCAAACATATTGTTAACAAACTGAGTAGGGCGTATTTAAGGCTTAAGAGCGCAGAGTCGAGGGAAGGTGTCTGAGTGAAAAAAGCGACCCGATTGGGTCGCGTCATGCATGGATTAATAATCTTATGTCTCCGATGTGGTCGATGCGTCGCTGTTCTCGGGCGTGATGGCAAGTGGCCAGCCGCCTAGGCGTTTCCAGCGATTAACTATCTCACAGAAGAGCTCTGCGGTGCGTTCAGTATCATAAAGGGCGCTATGTGCTTCTTTATTGTCGAATGCAATCTCAGCGGCTTGGCAGGCTTTTGCTAATACGGTTTGCCCGAGCGCAAGCCCACTGAGAGCTGCCGTATCAAATGTCGCAAAAGGATGGAAAGGGTTGCGCTTTAATTGCGCGCGTTCAGCGGCGGCCATGACGAAGCTGTGATCAAAGTTTGCATTGTGGGCGACCATGATCGCGCGCTGGCACTCTGCCGCCTTTTGCTCTTTGCGGATCAGCTTAAAAATCTCGCGCAGAGCTTCTCCTTCATCAACCGCGCCACGCAGTGGGCTAAATGGATCACGAATACCGGTAAATTCGAGCGCCGCAGGCTCAAGGTTTGCGCCTTCAAATGGCGTGACATGAAAGTGAATAGTTTTATCTTTGGTCAGCCAGCCTTGTTCATCCATTTTTAGGGTGACGGCGCAGATTTCTAACAAAGCATCGGTTTTTGCGTTAAATCCTGCGGTTTCTACGTCCACAACAACAGGAAAATAGCCGCGGAAACGGGCTTTAAGACTATTTGGATCGAGATCTTGGCTCATGCAGTCGTCACTTTACTGGGAAGAATAAAAGCGTGATTATCGCAAATCGCGGCGTTAAGCTAAAGTCGGCGTGACTCACGTCGATATCTTAAGTTACACACTGCGCTAAAGCGTAAAGAGAGTATGATGCGAAAATCGGTTTTTAGGACAATGAGTCGCCCGTCGGTGCTCGGGATAGTGTTTGCAGTCAGCGGCCTATGGTTGGCGTTGCCCGCGTGGGCGAACAAGCTTTACGTCGCGCCATTAGGGGCGTCTAATTGGACGGTCACGATAGATACGCCGATTGAGTGTCGCTTGGAGCACACCATCCCTCGCTATGGGCAAGCATCATTTACCTCTCGCGCCAGTAAAGAGATGAATTTAGACTTTGAGCTGGATATGCAACGTCCGATGGGAAAAACCGCAGATGTTTCTTTGCTCTCTATGCCCGCAGACTGGATGCCTGGTGAGCCGGCGAAATATATGGATCAACTGAAGTTCTTCAAGCAATTTGATGGTTATGTTGGCGGACAAACGGCGTGGGCGATGCTCAGTCAATTAGAAGATGGGCGCTTCCCTACCTTTAGCTTTCAAGATTGGCAACGACAACAGCAGCGTGTTGATATTGCGCTGTCTGCAGTGGCGTTTGGTGCGCCATATCATGAGTTTAGCCGTTGCTTAAACAGCCTACTGCCATATGCGTTTGAAGATATTTCATTTACGGTGCTGCGGTATCAGGAAAACAGTGATGAACTGACGAAAGCGAGTATGCAGCGCCTGACACAGATCGCAGAGTTTGTTCGTTACAGTGACGATATCGATCTTATCCTTGTGGCAACGTATTCGGACTCTCGCGGGACACGTGCCGCTAACCAACAAATGTCTGAACGGCGAGCCAAAAAGCTACGCGACTATTTTACGTCTCTTGGACTTCCTGAAGATAGGATTACGGTGGAAGCCTATGGGGAGCGACGTCCAATTGCGGATAATGAAGACCCGATTGGGCGAAGTAAGAACCGACGCGTGGTGATTTCTTTGGGACGGACCTTGCTGTAGCCCTGATTGAATGTCAAAAAGCCCAGCATGACTGCTGGGCTTTCGATTTTCACCACGGTCTAAGTCGTGGTAATTAACCGCGTGAGTTAGCCGTTTAGGCCGGCAGACGCGCTTTTGTTCTGGATCAGCTCGAGCTTGTAACCGTCTGGGTCAGTCACAAAGGCAATTTCAGTACTGCCACCTTTTACTGGGCCTGGCTCGCGGGTAATGTTTCCACCAGCCTGACGGATTTGCTCACAGGTCGCGTAGATGTCGTCGACACCAATAGCGATATGACCAAATGCGTTGCCATGATCATAGTCGCTCTCGCCCCAGTTATAAGTGAGCTCAATCACCGCCCCTTCAGATTCATCACTGTAGCCGACAAAAGCCAAGCTATATTTGTATTGCTCGTTTTCATTGGTGCGCAGTAGGCGCATTCCCATCACCTCAGTGTAGAACTTGATGGCACGATCAAGGTCTCCTACACGGATCATGGTATGTAAAATTCTGCCGTTCGACATGACGTTGCTCCTTTTTGCGTTTACCAGTCACTAACCTGTAGCGGTTAGCTTTCGGGGTAGACTTTCTCTTTGTATTCACACAGATCTTCAATGATGCAACTCCCGCAGCGCGGCTTGCGCGCCAGGCAGGTGTAGCGTCCATGCAGAATAAGCCAATGATGAACATCAACTTTGAATTCTTTTGGCACCACCTTGAGCAGCTTTTCTTCTACGTCGTTCACGTTTTTGCCCACAGCAAACTTGGTGCGATTGGAGACGCGGAAAATATGCGTATCGACCGCAATAGTGGGCCAACCGAATGCCGTATTGAGCACCACGTTGGCCGTTTTACGACCGACACCGGGTAGGGCTTCCAAGGCTTCTCTGTTTTCAGGCACTTCGCCTTGGTGCTTTTCGACCAAGATGCGGCAGGTTTTAATCACGTTTTCTGCTTTTGAGTTAAACAGCCCGATGGTCTTGATGTACTGTTTAACGCCTTCAACGCCTAAATCCAGTAATCCCTGTGGTGTATTGGCTACCGGGTAGAGCTTTGCCGTGGCTTTATTCACGCTCACGTCTGTTGCTTGTGCTGAGAGTAACACTGCAATAAGCAACTCAAAAGGGGTTGACCAGTTCAACTCCGTTTGAGGATTAGGGTTATTGTCTCTCAGTCTTTCTAGTATCTCTTGACGCTTTTGTTTGTTCATTGTGCTACTCAGTTACTGATTCCCTGTGATCCGCGCGCGCTCGATAACAGGCTTTTGGTCTTTTTCTGTTTTGCTGGCCAAGTGCTTATCAATAATATTTTTCAGCGCAATGAGAAACCCGACCGCAAGGAAAGCGCCGGGGGGCAAAATGGCGAGCAAAAAGCTGGTGTCAAATTGAAAAATCTCAATCCTGAGCGCAGCTGCCCAGTCCCCAAGCAATAGGTCAGCACCATCAAATAAAGTGCCATTGCCCAAGATTTCGCGGATGGCGCCAAGAATCACGAGAGCAGCGGTCATTCCTGTTCCCATCCAAAAGCCATCACTGATTGATAGTCCTACAGGATTTTTAGAGGCGAAGGCCTCTGCACGACCAATAATGATGCAGTTGGTGACGATTAACGGGATAAAAATCCCTAGCGATTGATAAAGGCCGAAGGCATAGGCATTCATCACCAACTGCACACAGGTTACCAAAGAGGCAATAACCATCACGAAAATCGGGATGCGGACTTCTTTGGGCACCCAATCACGAATGACAGACACAATAAGGTTTGAGCCGACGAGGACCGCGAGGGTGGCCACTCCCAAACCGAGAGCGTTAGTGACGGTTGCTGATACCGCCAACAGCGGGCATAAACCTAACAGTTGCACGAAGGCCGGGTTGTTGCTCCACAAGCCGTTTTTCATCAACTCTTTATGGGCGGCGTTCATCATTGACCTCCACAATTAATCGGCTGATTGATCAGTACATCTTGATTTTGGCTGACATACCAAGCAGCCTTTTTCACCGCTTTAACCACGGCTCGAGGCGTGATTGTCGCACCGGTAAATTGGTCGAATTGTCCGCCATCTTTGCGCACAGCCCAACGATTATCGTTCTCTGCCGTCACTTTTTTACCCGCAAAGCTTTGCACCCAATCTGAAACACGAATATCGACTTTATCACCCAGCCCGGGTGTTTCGTTGTGGGCAAGAACACGCACACCCAGTACATTATGACTGGTGGCGTCCATCCCAATGAGCACGCTAATCGCGCCATTGTAACCATCGGGAGCAATGGCTTGGATGGCCACTGCGGTGACTGTGTCATTTTGGGTGGCAACGTAAAAAGGCTGTGCTTCGTCGGTGCCTAGTGCATCGGCATTTTGAATCAAACGACAGGTCTTGTGTAAGGCGTTGTCGTGCATTGACTCAGGGATCACTTGGTTCAGAGCCTTCGCCAATTGTCTTTGTTGTTGCTCTTGAATCGTGTCTTCGGTGAGCGTATGCGTAATAGCAACTAACGCGGTGGAGAGCAGTGCCGCTATCGCAAGGATCCCACCGTGTTTGCGAATGGTTTCAATCATGATTGTGACTTCTTCTCTGCACGTTTATGGGTGTGGCCATAGGTACGTGGCTTGGTGTAATAATCAATCAAAGGGACGCACAAATTGGCAATAATCACGGCGAAAGCGACACCGTCTGGGTAACCGCCCCAAGTACGAATTAAGAAAACCAATACCCCAATAATACCGCCGAACCACAAACGCCCTTTATCAGTGGTGGAGGCAGAAACAGGATCCGTGGCGATAAAAAACGCCCCGAGCATGGTTGCACCCGATAAGAGGTGAACGAGCGGAGAGGCTAACTGGTCGGGCGCAATCAAATGGCCGAGTAACGCGCAGGCCAGCAAGGTGGATAGCATGGCAACTGGAATATGCCAGTTGATGATGCCGCGTTGAATTAGCACCAATCCGCCCACCAAATATAGGGCATTTACCCATGCCCAACCTTCGCCAGCAATGGCACTGAAAATAGGCTGTTGAAGTGCTTCGCTGACCGTTTTACCCCCAGCGAGTGCTGTTTTAATCGTATCGAGTGGCGTGGCCATAGTGATGCCATCAGCGGTCATGCGTAATTGGTTAACGCTAAAGCCGTCTAAGGTAAAACCACTGAAAATTGCAGATAAAGCATCGCCTAAGGTGAGTGGATTGGCGGCGAGACTCTCTGGCGGAAGCCAAGTGGTCATTTGAACAGGAAATGAGATCAAAAGCACCACATAGCCAACCATGGCAGGGTTGAATAGATTCTGCCCCAAGCCGCCATAAATATGCTTCGCTACAACAATTGAAAACAGCGTACCAATCACGATGACCCACCAAGGCGCGAGCGGTGGAATGGCCACAGCGAGCAGAAATGCGGTGAGTAGCGCACTATTATCACGCAAATAAGCAAGCGGGGAGCGTTGACGAAGTCGCATAACGACCGCTTCAGCTGCCCATGCTGTCGAGATGGCAAGTGCCAACTGAATGATGACTCCCCAACCAAAGAAGTACCACTGGGCCGCCAAACCAGGTAGCGCACACAGAAGGACTGTAAGCATGATTTGACTGGTTGAACGCTTGTTGTGGGCGTGCGGAGAGCTAGCAATAAAAAACGCCACGGCAATTATTCCTTATCTTCACTGGTTTGTTGGGCAGCTTTTCTCGCTTTAGCGCGCGCGACGGCGGCTGCCACAGCTGCTTTCTTATCGTTTTGTTGCTCAGCGGATGGTGTGGGCGCTTGATGGCTTACCTCACTGTCCGTTGATTCTTGCTGTGCCGCTTTTCGGGCTTTAGCGCGGGCGACGGCCGCGGCCACCGCCGCTTTTTTATCATCTGCATCGGTGCTGCCTGATGTTGCAGAAGCTGGTTTCGCAGGCGCATCAGATTGCTCAGCCGCTTTACGCGCTTTAGCTCGGGCGATTGCAGCGGCGACTGCATCTTTCTTTTCGCTGTTTTGATCTGCCTCTACAGGCGTTGCAGCAGCTTTTGCTGCCTTTCGCTCACGAGCTTGCTGCTTGCGTGCCTCTCGCAGCTTTATCATTTCGCTGTTGTCGGGCGTTTCTTGTCCCGCTTTAGCGGCCTCTGCTTGTTTTGCTTTAGCGCGAGCAATGGCTGCTGCAACGGCGGGTTTTACGTCACTGTTTTGCTGGGCGTCTTTTTTCGCTTTAACACGTTCAACAGCGGCTGCGAGTGCATCATTGTTGCCTGCATTCTGCTGAGCGGCTTGCTTACGCCGTTCTGCTGCTTGGCGGTGTCGCTCTTCACGCTCTTGCTTTTCGCGCTCCATACGTGCTTTTTTGGCCTCAAAGCGTTGACGTGCGCGCTCGGCGGCCTCTTTCTCTGCTTCTATTTCACGTATTTCAGCTTTTGCTTGGCGATAGTATTGCACCAAGGGGATTTCGCTTGGGCACACGTATGCACAAGCTCCACACTCGATACAATCGAATAAATCGTAATCTTGGCACTTGTCGTAGTCTTGGTCTTTGGCGTACCACTGCAATTGCTGAGGAAGCAAATTGACAGGGCAGGCGTCAGCACAAGCGCTACAGCGAATACAGGCCATTTCCTGCTGAGCAGGGGCGATTTCACAGCGAGTGGGGACCAATATACAGTTAGTGGTTTTGGTGACGGGAACCTCGTCATGAGGCGCCGTAAAGCCCATCATGGGGCCGCCGATAATCACACGGGGTAATTTTTTATCTTGCTTGTAGCCATGCTGGGCAAGCAAAAACGCAATGGGTGTGCCTAATAATGCCCAGCGGTTTTGCTGTGTTTGTAACGTTTTCCCCGTAAGGGTGACGACACGTTGAATCAAGGGCTCGCCATCAATTACCGCACGCTTAATCGCGTAGGTCGTTCCGATGTTTTGCATTAGCACACCAATACTGGCGGGAAACGCTTTGGCGGGTACTTCCTTACCCGTGATCAGTTTGATCAGTTGCTTTTCACCGCCTGATGGATACTTGGTGGGCACTACTTGAATTAAGATCTCTTGCTCAGCTTGTGCTGCCGCTGCTTTTAATGCTGCGATGGCCTCGGGTTTATTGTCCTCAATGCCAATGACGGCAAGTTTGGGTTTGACAATATGCATGAGGATCTGGGTGCCGGTGATGATTTCGTTGGCACAATCTTGCATCAAACGATCATCTGCCGTGATGTAAGGCTCGCACTCTGCCGCGTTGATAATCAGGATCTCGGTGCGGGCGACGCCACTTTGTAGTTTGCGTGCAGTCGGGAAGCCTGCGCCTCCCATGCCGGCAATGCCCATGGCACGAATATGGTTGATCAGCTGTTCTGGAGCTTGTTCGCGATATTGCCGTAAATGTGGCTTTGATCCCCAAGTATCTTTGCCATCCGGTGCGATAACCACACATTGATCCGATAAGCCCGATGGGTGCGCGATGGTTCTGTCTTCAATCGCGATCACTTTTCCTGACGTTGGGGCGTGGATGGGAACGCATTGCTGCATATCGGTTTCGGTCAGTGGCTGGCCGGCTAAGACCTGATCGCCAACCTTGACCAGCAGTTTACCCTTGCTGCCAATGTGTTGTTTAAGCGGTAGTACCAAGGTTTCTGGCATGGCTACCGGTAAAATGGCGCTGTGATTGGACTGTTTTTTGTTTTCAGGAGGATGAATGCCGCCATGGAAGTTCCAAACTTGGCCGTGTTTGATTTGCTCAATAAGGCTTAACATCAAGCTTGTGCTCCCTGTTTATTTGTTACGTCAACCACAGGAATTTGTTCCAGTTTCCACTTCCAAGTTTCCGGTGTGTCTTGTACCGGAATCATTTCAATACAATCTGTGGGGCAAGGGGCCACACACAGGTCACATCCGGTACAGTCTTGCTCGATAACGGTATGCATCGCTTTTGTACTACCCACGATGGCATCCACTGGGCAGGCTTGGATACACTTGGTACAACCAATACAGTCTTCTTCGTGGATAAAGGCGACTTTTTTGACGCTTTTTTCTTCGTCATGCGCAAGTTCTGTTGCTTCGACACCCATCAAGTCGGCTAAGTTCTCAATGGTTTGTTGGCCGCCGGGCGGGCACTTATTGATATCATCGCCGTTTGCAATGGCCTCGGCATAGGGACGGCAGCCCGGATAGCCACATTGGCCGCATTGGGTTTGGGGTAAAATCGCGTCAATTTGATCCACGATTGGGTCCGCATCCACTTTAAAGCGGATCGACGCAAAACCGAGGATGGCACCAAAGATGGCTGCCAGTGCCGCAATAACCACAACGGCAATAACAATTCCACTCATGACAACTTCACCAATCCTGTAAAGCCCATAAAGGCGAGAGACATTAACCCGGCCGTGATCATTGCCACTGAGGCGCCGCGAAACGGAGCGGGTACGTCAGCGGCCGCAATACGCTCACGCATGGCGGCAAAAAGCACCAGCACCAACGAGAAACCACAAGCTGCACCGAACCCATAGATGATGGATTCGATAAAACTGTGTTGTTGCTTGATATTAAGCAGCGCGACCCCAAGAACGGCGCAGTTCGATGTAATCAAAGGCAGGAACACGCCAAGCAAGCGGTACAGAGTGGGACTAGTTTTGTGCACTACCATTTCGGTAAATTGCACAACGACTGCGATGACCAAGATAAAACTCAGTGTTCGCAGATAACCCAGTTCAAGTGGGACCAGTATATAGGTTTCAACCAAATATGAGCTCACCGAGGCAAGGGTCAGCACAAACGTCGTTGCCAGACCCATACCTATTGCAGTTTCCAGTTTTTTTGAAACGCCCATAAATGGACACAGGCCCAAAAACTCCACCAGTACGAAGTTGTTGACCAATACCGTGCCCACTAAAAGCAACAAATACTCAGCCATGCTGTTTAATCATTTAATGTTTTTGTGATCTGCCTATTATCGGCCTTTGGCGCGGCTATAACAACCGCTGTAAAGCAGGGTTTTTGTGTTGGCTCGTGTAAGGACTACGTAACGGACCACCACAACGCTTACTTGAGGGTAGTGGATGGAACAATAAGACGATCAGTTTTATGGTGGTGCAAAAAAGCGCAGCGGCTTGGAGAGTGATTAAGAAAGACCTGCGACATAATCTGCGCCGCAGATAGGGTAAACACTTATGGACAATATCGATGTGATAAGGAAGGTGGCTCCCCCTGCGGGAGTCAACGGGGACGCCTAGTCCTGCGACATAATCTGCGCAGCAGATAGGGTAAACACTTAGAGACAATATCGATGCGATAAGGAAAGTGGCTCCCCCTGCGGGAGTCAACGGGGACGCCTAGTCCTGCGACATATTCTGCGTAGCAGAAATGATACAGACAATGCGAAACGTATAATTTCTCACAAAGTGGCTCCCCCTGCGGGACTCGAACCTGCGACATACGGATTAACAGTCCGCCGTTCTACCAACTGAACTAAGGGGGAACAGATTTTTTGAAATTGGCTCCTCCGATTGAAGTCATCGGGAACGCCTAGTTGGTGGCGCCTAGCCCAGTGACATATTCCGCATAGCGGAACGGTTAGCTTGCATAACTAAGTCTGTCATCGGACATAAAATTGGCTCCCCCAACTGGACTCAACGGGGGCGCCCAGCCCAGTGACATATTCCGCATGCAGAACGACTAGAACGAACACACCAAATAAGAGCAGT